>JBFKUL010000188.1:0-6162 GCA_041635755.1 Burkholderiales bacterium
ACCGTTATCGGCATCAAGCGCATGATCGTCGGCAGCGACGCCGCGAACGAATGGAACCTCATCATGGCGACCGCCATGCTGGCGATGATACCGCCCGCGCTGGTGGTGCTGCTGATGCAGAGGTGGTTCGTCAAGGGTCTGGTGGAGCAGGAGAAGTAGATGGCGGCGGTCACGATCAGCGAAGCACGCAAGAAATATGGCGAGCTTGAAGTCATCCACGGCGTGTCGGTGGACATCGCCGACGGCGAGTTCATGGTGATCGTCGGGCCCTCGGGTTGCGGCAAGTCGACGCTCTTGCGCATGGTCGCGGGGCTCGAGCGCATCACGGCGGGCACCATTTCGATCGGCCCGCGCGTGGTCAACGACCTCGAACCCAAGGACCGCGACATCGCAATGGTGTTCCAGAACTACGCGCTCTATCCACACATGAGCGTGTACGGCAACATGGCCTACGGCCTGAAGATCAAGGGGCTGCCGAAAACCGAGATCGACACGCGCGTGCAGCGGGCGGCCGAGATCCTCGAGCTCGAGCCCTATCTCAATCGCCGGCCGCGCGAGCTCTCCGGCGGCCAGCGCCAGCGCGTGGCGATGGGGCGCGCGATCGTGCGCGAGCCCGCGGTGTTCCTGTTCGACGAACCTCTCTCGAACCTGGATGCGAAGCTGCGCGTGCAGATGCGCGCCGAACTGCAGGCATTGCACCGGCGGCTCAAGACCACCAGCCTGTTCGTGACGCACGACCAGGTCGAGGCGATGACGCTCGCGCAGCGCATGATCGTGATGAACGCCGGCCACGCCGAGCAGATCGGCGCGCCGCTCGAGGTCTACGCCAAGCCGGCCACCACCTTCGTCGCCGGCTTCATCGGCTCGCCGCCGATGAACCTGATCGCCGGGCGCGTCGAGGACGGCGGCAAGGTGCTGGCCGCCGAAGGCGGCGTCAAGCTGCGCCTGCCGGCGGCGCGCTCCGGCCTGGCGGGTCGCAGCATCCTGCTTGGCGTGCGCCCTGAGCATCTCGAGCCTTGCGCGCCGGGCGATGCGAGCATCGTGGTGGAAGTCGACCTGATCGAGCCGCTCGGCGCCGAGACGCTGGTCTACGGGCACATCGGTTCCGGCACCGGGAGCGCGCGCATTGCCGCGCGCTTGCACGCTGCTGTGCCGGCGACCCAAGGCCAGCTCGCGCTGCGCTTCCCGGATTCGGCGCTGCACCTGTTCGATCCCGAGAGCAGGATGCGCTTCGAGTCCTGAGCGGGGGCGAGCGCGGATGTCGCCCCGGCTGCTGCGCTGGGGGCTCAACCTCTGGCCGCCGTTCATCGGCGCGGGCATCCGCGTGCGCTCGATCGCGGTGGACTGGCGCGAGGCGGTGGTCGAGATGCGGCTCGGCAGGCTGAATCGCAACTACGTCGGTACGCATTTCGGCGGCAGCCTGTTCGCGATGACCGATCCTTTCTTCATGCTGCTGCTCATGCACCGGCTGGACGAGCGCTACCTGGTCTGGGACAAGGCCGGCCGCATCGATTACGTCGAGCCCGGGCGCGGCAGGGTGCGCGCGCGCTTTCTCATGCCCGCGGAGCGCGTCGCCGAGATCGAGGCCGCGGCGGCGGGCGGGGCCAAGGTGCTGCCGGAGTTCGAGGTGGATGTGGTGAATCCGGACGATGGCAGCGTCGTGGCGCGCGTGCACAAAACGCTTTACGTGCGGCTCAAGCCTCGCTATCGCCCGGCCGCCGCACCGCAGGAGGGAGACGAACCATGAGATGGCCCTATCCGCGCATTCTCGCGCACCGCGGCGGCGGCACGCTCGCTCCGGAAAACACGCTCGCCGCGATCCGCTTCGGGGCCTCGCTCGGCTTCAAGGGCGTGGAATTCGACGTCATGCTGGCGGGCGATGGCACGCTGGTACTGATTCACGACGAGACGCTGGATCGCACGACCGACGGCAGCGGCGAAGTGTCCCGGCTGAGCTACGCGCAACTGTCACGGGTCGAGGCGGGCGCCTGGAAGGGCAAGAAGTGGCAAGGCGAGCGCATTCCGCGCTTCGAGGATGCGGCGCGCCTGTGCCGCGAGCTCGGCCTCTCGGCGAATGTCGAGATCAAGCCGGCGAAGGGTTTCGAGCGTCGCACCGGAGAGGCGGTGGCGCTCGCCGCGCGTGAGTTGTGGCGCGGCGCGGCGGAGCCGCCGCTGTTGTCGTCATTCTCCAGCGTGGCGCTCGGCGCGGCGCGCACTGCCGCCCCCGAGCTGCCGCGTGGCTTGCTCCTCGGGCGCGTGCCGCCGCACTGGCACGAGCTGATGCAGGATTTCGAATGCGTCGCGTTGCATTGCAATTACCGCGCGCTGAACAAGCGCCTCGCCGAGCAGGTCCACGCGGCAGGCTACGCGATCGTCACCTGGACGGTGAACGAGCGGCGCTCGGTGCGCCGGGTGCTCGGCCTGGGCGCCGACAGTGTGGTGACCGACGCACTCAAGCGCATCGGGCCGGCGTTCAAGTAACACCCGCTTACACAATTTGGACCACCGTTACGCGAGGTTCTGCGTTAATGGCGGCGTGGGTTATCCACGCAACCAATCGAGAAGGGGAACGACCATGAGGACTGTGAAACTTGTCACGGCCGCGCTGATCGCGGCCTTCGCACTGCCCGCGCTGGCGCAGACCGAAAGCACGAAGCGCATCGACAAGCGTCAGGAGCTCCAGGACCGTCGCATCGACCACGGGGTGAAGTCGGGCTCGCTGAACGAGCGCGAGGCCGCCCGGCTGGAAAGGGGCCAGGCCCGCGTCGGCAAGATGGAAGACAAGGCCGCTGCCGACGGCAAGGTGACGCTCAAGGAGCGCGCGCGCATCGAGCACGCGCAGGACCGGCAGAGCCAGCGCATCTACCGCCAGAAGCACGACCGCCAGGTCAGGAAGTAATCGAGAGGCAGCAGCGGTGTTTCAGCCGCCGGCCGAAAGCCGGCGGCTAAGCAGCCGCATCAATGGGCCGAGCAGCGGCAGCTTGGCGTAGAGTTCCTCGGCCGCATCCCAGTAGTCGCGGTGATAGGCAATCCTGCCCTGCGCATCGAAGCGCAGGTGCGTCACGCCGCGCACGCGCAGCTCGCGCCGGCGCAGCCGGAACGTGAAATCCCACGCCAGCATCGCGCCGTGGTCGTCGAGCACCCGATCGGTGATCCGGAATCGCGGCGCGTGCACCTGCTCGAACATGTGCTCGAAGATCCGGCGGATCGGCTCCAGGCCGCTGACTTCGTTGAAGGGGTCTTTGAAGTAGGCGTTCGGCGCGTACAGTTCGTCGAGCCGCGCGACGCGCTCGATGGTAAGGGTCTCGAAGAACTCGACGGTGCGTTCGACGGGGCTCACAGCCCGGTCATTCTACGCACCAGCGGGAAGTACAGGCGATAGGGCAGCAGGTTGAGAAGCTTCATCGCACGCGTGAAGCGCTTCGGAAAGTGGGTCTCGAACTCGCCGCGCGCAAGGCCCGCAAGCAGCTCGCGCGCGGCGTCTTCGGGCTTGATGAGCGCCGGCATCTTGAACTCGTTCTGCGCGGTGAGCGGCGTTTCGACGAAGCCTGGGCACACCAGGTGCACCGCGACGCCGCGTGGCGCGAGATCCATCCAGAGCGTCTGGGCAAGGTTGATCAGAGCGGCCTTGGTCGCCCCATAAACCAGGCTGTTGGGCAGCCCGCCGTAGCCGGCGACGCTCGCCACCAGCGCAATGCGGCCCGCGCCGCGCGCAAGCATGCCCGGCTGCACGGCGGCGATGACGTTCAGCGCGCCGATCAGGTTCACCTCGATGGTGCGGCGCGCCTCGTTTGCCTCGAGCTTCCATGCGCGCGCCGCCTTGTAGGTGCCGGCGAGCGCCACGACGAGGTCGATCCCGCCCCATTCGGCCTCGAGCGCATGCGCGGCGCCAGCGACCGTGTCCCCGTCGGCCACGTCGAGCGGCAGCACCCGCGCGCGGCGGCCAAAGCGCGCCTCGAGCTTGTCCGCCGAGCGCGCCGAGACCGCAACCCGCGCCCCCCGCTCCAGCAGTTGTTCCGCAAGCGCCGCGCCGATGCCGGTCGAGGCGCCGACCAGCCAGACGTGCTGGCCGGCGAAACTCGCGATGCGCGGGTTGAGCGGCATCTTCAGGTGCGCTTCTTGAAGGCGAGGAACACCTCGCCCACGCGCACGCCCCACTTGCTCATCACCGAGCGGTTCAGCATCACGCCATCACCCTCGAGGAACATCCAGTCGTCGAAGTCGACGTTGATGACGCGCTCGCCCGTGTCGAGCGCGAGCACGTAACGCCAACGCAGCGCGTTGCCGTAAGCTTCGCCGCTCGCGGTGCCCACGACGTCGCCCGCCGTGCCTTCGTACCGATGTGCGTCGATGCGCCGGATGGTCCATACGCGCTTCGAGGTGCTGCCGTCGGCGTAGGCGAAGTCCTCGTCAAGCGTCAGCGTGTCACCGGCGATGGTGCCGCGAATCACGACGCGAAAGCGCTTGGTGACCCGGCCCGAGCGCTCGGCGAAATGACCCCAGGCATCCACGGTGCCCTGGAAATACTCGAACAGGTCGAGCCGCGGCGTGGCGCCCGCGTAGCTTTGCGGCTCGACCGCGGCGCAGCCGGCGAGCAGCGCGACCGTGGCAAGCAAGGCGGCAAGGCGTCTAAGCATGGACGGTTTCCCTCCTGAATGAGAAGTGCTTCCAGAGCAGCGCCGCGGCGACGAGCTTGAGCGCGCACGGCAGCAGGCAATAGGCGAAGTAAAGCGGCGCGACGCGCGCGTCCGGGCCGGGCGAGTAGCCGGACCACTCGAGCAGCGGCAGTGCGAGTCCCGCGGCAAGGGCGAGGTTCGCCTTGGTGGCGAAATTCCACAGTCCGAAGTAGGCGCCGGCGCGGGCGCCGTCCCGGCGATGCTGGATCAGGTCGGCGAGCAGCGCCGGCGGCAGCACGAGGTCGGCCCCGAGCGCGAGCCCCGACGCGATGCACACGACGAAGAACCCCACGGCATCGCCCGGCCCGAGCGCGAGCGCGCCGAGAAAGGCCGCGACCGCGATCAACATGGAGGTGAGCCACGCCGACGGCTTGCCGTAGCGGCGTGCAGCAAGGACCCATAGCGGCAGGCCCGCCGCGCCGGCGATGAAGTACACGGCGAGAAAGCCGCCCGCGAGCCCCGGCAGGGCGAGCGCATCGTTGATGAAGAACAGCACCAGGGTCGCCGGCAGCGCCGCCGCGATGCCGTTCGCGACGAACACGGCGAATAGCGCAACGAAGCGCGCGTTGCCGAACGGCGCAGCGAGCGCGCGCAGCCCGAACGCGGGCGCCTCCACGGCGCGCGGCGGGCGCGGCGCCAGCATGAGGGTGACAAGGACGGCGATGGCCGTGAGGGCGACCAGCAGGACGCTGAAGCGCGCGAGCCCGTCATCCAGACGCGCCGCGAGTGCCGTGGGGAGGGCCGCCGCCAGCACGACGCCGGTGAGACCGAAGGCCTCGCGGCCCGCCACTACGCGCGTGCGCTGATGCGCGTCGTCGCCGAGCTGCGCGCCCCAGGCGTAGTAGCTCACCGTCGCGAGGCTGAACCCGGTGTAGGCGACGACCAGCGACACGGCGAGCCACAGCGCGAGCGATCCGGAGGCGTGAGCGGGGTTGAATGCGGCGCCAACCCCTGCAGCCAGCAACGCCGCGCCGATCGCGATCAGTACGCCAGGGCGCTGCAGCCGGTCGTTCAGCGCGCCGAACAGAGGGTCGGTCACGGCGTCGAGCAGTCGCACGCCGAGCAGTACCGCGCCAAGCAGCGCGAGATTCATGCCGAGCGTGCCACCGTACAGGTTGGGCAGATGCACATAGAGCGGCAGCGCCGCGCAGGCGAGCGGCAGACCGAAGGCGCCATAGGCGGCGAGCGCGCCGTAGCCGAGCGGGCGCGCGGCAGCGTTCATCTGCGCGCTTCCCCGAGCAGCGACGCGCGCAGCGTCGGCTCGCTGGTGCGCGGATCCAGCCAGATCGAGAAGAACGCGCGCGAGAACTCCGCGTCGCTTACCTCGCCGAGCGTGCGCCCGTTGAGGAAGAAGCGCGCGCCGCGGCCCGGCTCATGCAGACCGACGAGCGTGTCGCCGTCCGCGACGTCCGGGAAGAGTTCCCGCATCGCGCGCGCCCACGCGGTACGTTGCGCCGGGCTGCCGAGCCCGAGGCGCTCGATCTCC
>JBFKUL010000189.1:0-6149 GCA_041635755.1 Burkholderiales bacterium
CACCGTCGCTTGAAGGAACACCTCGACCCGCGTCTCGCCGCCCTTCGATTCGACCGCCGCACCGAGCTCCCTGTAGCTTTGCACCCGCTCCTCGAGTTGCGGGTGCGAAGCGAAAAACACCGGATGCGAGACGTCGAGGATCTTTGCCTCTTCGGCAAGCAGCTCGAACACGCGCGAACCCGAGACCCAGTCGTAGCCCAGCTTCACGATGCGCTCGAACCCCACTCGATCCGCCTCGCGCTCCAGCTCGCGTGAATAGCCGTACACGGAGCTCATCGCCGCGAGGCTGCCGACGAGCGCTCCACCCACACCGCCCGCGACGCCGAGCACCGTCGCGAGGCCCGTGGAGCCCTTCAGGTTCTCGCGGTTCTGGAAGCTGTGCCGGTGCACGAAATGCGCCGCCTCGTGCGCGAGCACGGTTGCGAGCTGCGCCTCGTTCTCCAGGCGCGCCACCAGGCCCATGTTGATGTAGAGGCTGCCGTTCGGAAGCGCGAACGCATTCAGGCCAGGCTCGCGAACGACACGCATGCGCACCACGCCCTTGAACTCGGGATACAGGCGCTCGAGCAGCGCCTGCAAGTAGGCGTCCAATGCCTTGTCATCGTAGAGCGCGCCGCTGCGGCGCAGCGCGCGGTCCACATCCACCGATTCGAACCAGACCCGCTCCTCGTCCGGCAGGCGCGCGCGCGTCGACTCGGCATCCGCGAACGGCGGCACAGGGCCCTGCTGCGCCGGCGCGGGCTGCGCGAACCACGCGAGCATCAGGAAGGGCGCAAACAGGCGCCGCACGGGAATCGTCAGTTGGGCGCCTTCGCGCTTTTCGGCAGGCCGGGATACACCTGAAACATCGCGCTCATCATGTCGCGCACCGCGGCAGCGTCCTTCAGGTCCTTCGAGACGCTCGCGTTATGGTTCATCCACAGCAGATCGCCGCTCGCCAGATCGATCACCCCCGCCGAGATCACCGACTGGCCAAGCGGCATCGCGACACCGAACATCGCCGCGAACACGAAGGCCGCCTTGCGGCCTCCCGACGAAACGAAATCCTCGCCGATCACCATCATGGCCGCGTCGGCGCCCGACTTTTCCTTGAGAAACGCCAGGCCCTGACCCAGCGTGTAGTCGAAACGCTGGCGCTTGTGCTCCCAGCCGCTGATCGACGTCGAGGTCATGCGATGCGCGGCCACCGCCACCTGGAAGTACACCCCGAGATATTCTTCCAGCAGATCGTGCTCTTCCGTCGACAGCGCCGGCAGCGGCACGAATTCGACGTCCTTGCGGCCCGCCGCCAACGCATTCAGTTCCCGGGTGACATTGTCGGAGGCCGTCTTGGTCCACTCGGGCACTTTCTCGGGCACGCCGCCCGCGGAGATCTCCTTGACGGTGATCTCCACCGGCAGCAGCACGATGCGCTTGGGCAGCGCGCGCGGCGGATCCTGCACCAGGGTGTAATGGACATTGTGCGCCTGGGCGAGCGCCGCGCCGGCGAGGCCCAGCCAAAGCGTGCAAACGACCAGCGAACGCGCGAGCATCGGTCACCCCCGGTGTCGATGGTCGCGATTCTAGCGCCGGCGCGGTGCGCCGGATATGGCCCTTCAGGACCGCGTCACGGAACGATCGCGAAGCCCAGGCGCAGCTGCGACTTGCGCCGCTCGTTGTAGCCGAGAATGTCCTCGCCATAGCCGGTGAAGTACTGCAGGTGCAGGTAGCCGCTCACCGGCCCGAACTGGACGGCGCGGGTCTTGGTCGACAGGTCGAGCAGCAGGCTGCCCTTGCCCGAGGTGCCGACGCGCGCGCGGGCATTCAGCACCCAGTCATTGCCGCGCGCGTAGCGCGCATCCCAGTCGACGTAGCCGCGATAGCGGTGAATATCCGGGTTGTCTTCCTTATCCAGGTAGCCGAAAAACTTGGGCGCGAACTCGATACGCGAGCCGTCGGCAAGCGTCCAGTGCCATTCGGGCCGGATGAACAACGTGTCGATCGAGCGCGAGCTCGCGCCGTCGCGCCCGTTCGACTCATGCTCGTAGCCTGCCCGAACCGCATCGATCCAGGTCTTGTCGTCGGTGCGCTCCCAGCGCCAGAACAGCGACGGCCGGTAGCTCGTGTCGCGGAACGGTTTCGACTCGGAGGACAGGTCCCAGAGCGAGTTTTGCGTGAAGCCGAAGTAGAAGCCCGACAGCCAGGGCTGCTCCTTGCCGAAGCCGGCAGACTTGTCGAAGAGCCGGTATTTGAACGAGAGCTGGAAGCGCGCGCTCGCGCCGCCGCGCGTGCCGAACACGATATACATCGGTTCGTTTGCGCTCAGTGGCGGCTCGGAAGCAAGGCCGCTTCCCAGCGCATCGGGCTCTGCCGCGCGCCCGGTGAGCTGCTGGATTGCATCGGGCGCCGCCTCCACCAGCAATACGAGTACGCTTGAAGGCCGGTCGACGAGCTCGAGCGCGAGCGTGCCCGAGACCGTTCTGGGCATGCGCCCGATATAGCTGCGGCGTGGCCCGCTCGCCGGCCCCTTGGCCTGCAGCACCACGATGCGGCCGAAGCGATCGTCACGCACGCGCAGGCTGATGCGCGGGGGCAACGGGTCGCCGCCAAGACTCACCAGATCAACCTCGAACGCCGAGCCCGCGCGCACGTTCGGCGCCTGCGTGGCGAGAATCCAGTCCTGCGCGCCGGCGACGCCCGCATGCAATGCGAGCAGCGCGAGAAGCATCAGTCTGCGCATGGTTGCGGCCCCGCGAAAAAGGGCCCGCAGTTTACACGCATCCGCAGGGCTCAAAGAACATTCTCGCCTACCCAGTCGGGTGAATCGGCGAATCGTCGAACCAGGAACTCGACGAACAGGCGCACTTTTGCCGACAGATGGCGCCGGCTCGGATACACGGCGTAGATCGCTCCCGCCGGCGCTTCGAAATTCTGCAGGAGCGGCACCAGCCGCCCCGCTCGCACATCCGGGCCGACGATGAAGCTCGGCTCGATGGAGATGCCGGCGCCCTGCGCGGCCGCCTCGGCGAGCAGCTCGCCGTTGTTCGAATGCAGGCTGCCCGAGATGCGCACCGTGTGCACGCCCCCCTGCGCGTCGCGGAAAGTCCACTGGTCGCGCGGCGACAGGTATTCGTACGTGAAGCAGTTGTGGCGCGCGAGATCCTGCGGGGTCTTCGGCACGCCATGGCGCGCGAGGTACTCGGGCGAGGCGCAGGGGACGACGCGCGTCTCGCCAAGCTTGCGGGCGACGAGGTTCTCGGAGCCCACCGCGCCGATGCGGATCGCCAGGTCGAAGCCCTCCTCGACCAGATCGACGATGCGATCCGAGAGCGAGACGTCGAACTTCACTTTTGGGTGAAGTGCGAGAAAAGCGGCGATCGCAGGCGCGACGTGGCGCACCCCGAAATTGATCGCGGTGGTGAGCCGGATCGTGCCCCGCGGCGTGGCGGCGGCGCTGGCGGCTTCCTGCTCGGCCTCGTCGAGTTCCGCCAGAAGCTGGACGCAGCGCTCGTGGAACCGGCGGCCGGTCTCGGTCAGGCTGATGCGCCGCGTGGTCCGCTGGAGCAGCCGGGTTTGCAGGTGCGCCTCGAGATCCGCTACATGCCGCGAGACGGCGGTGGGAGACAGGTCGAGGCGCTTCGCGGCCCCCACAAAGCTCCCCGATTCAACAACTTGGGAGAACACCCGCATGGCCTGAAAGCGGTCCATGCAGAGATATTACACCGATAATCGGGATAGTCTATGAACAGTTAGGCTATTTATCCCGATTATCAACGTTTTCATAATCCATCCCATCGGACTCGGCCGGGGCCACCTCGGTGACGGTGCGGGTCCGGATCCAAATTCCAAAGGAGAGACTGAAATGATCGATTCACGCACCGCCCCCTACGCCGCGCTGCTGCTGCGCGTTTCGCTCGGCGTGATGTTCATCGCCCATGCGCTGCTCAAGTACGTCGTCTTCACGCTGCCCGGCACCGTGCAGTTCTTCGAATCGCTCGGCCTGCCCGGAGTGCTCGCTTACTTCACGTTCTGGGCGGAGCTCATTGGCGGATTGCTGATCCTCGCCGGCGTGTTCGGGCGCTGGGTATCGGCCGCGCTGCTGCCGATCCTGCTCGGCGCCACCTGGGCGCACGCCGGCAACGGCTGGGTGTTCAGCGCGCCGAACGGCGGCTGGGAGTACCCCGCGTTCCTGGCGGTCGCGGCCGTCACCCACGTCCTGCTCGGCGACGGGGCCTTCGCGCTATCGAGGCTTTTTCAACGCAGGCTCGCCCTCCAGGCCGCCTGATTCAACCCTCAAGATCAAGGAGCCGATATGAAACTTTACTTCGCCCCCGGTGCCTGCTCGCTCTCGCCGCACATCGTTGCCCGCGAGGCCGGCATCGCACTCGAACTGAAGAAAGTCGACTTGAAGACCAAGCAGATCGAAGGCGGTGGCAACTTTGCCGCGCTGAATGAAAAAGGCTACGTCCCCGCGCTCATGCTGGACGACGGCCAGCTGCTCACCGAAGGCCCGGCGATCGTGCAGTACCTCGCCGACCGCAAGCCCGAGACGAAGCTCGCACCGCCGGCCGGGTCCCTCGAGCGCTACCGCCTGCAGGAGTGGCTCAACTTCGTGACCGCGGAAATTCACAAGCCGTGGGGATCGCTGTGGAACCCGAGCATCACCGCACAGGCCCGCCAGCTCGTGCTCGACACGCTTGCGCGCCGCTTCGACTGGCTCGTCAAGCAGCTCGACGGCAAGAGCTGGCTGATGGGCGAGCGCTTCAGCGCCGCCGATGCATATCTCTTCACGTTGCTCAACTGGGCGCAGTGGACCGGCGTCGATCTCGGCCGCTGGCCGGCCCTCCAGGCCTACGCCGCGCGCGTTGCCGCCCGGCCCAAGGTGCAGGAAGCGCTTGCTGCCGAGGGCCTCGCGCCTGTAAAACAAGCGGCATGAGCCGACTGCCGAGCGTCTTCATTTCCCACGGCTCGCCGATGCACGCGCTCGAAGCGGGCGCGGCCGGCGAGGCGTGGGCGGCGCTCGGCCGTCGCCTGCCCCGCCCGAAGGCGCTGCTCGTCGCCTCGGCGCACTGGGACACGAACCTGCCGATGCTTACCGGCAACGCCAAGCCGGAAACCATTCACGACTTCTACAACTTTCCGGAGCCGCTTTATCGGCTGCGCTACGCTTCGCCCGGCGCGCCAGAGCTCGCGCGGCAGGCGCAGGCGCTGTTGAAGGACGCGGGCTTTACCGCCGCGATCGACGGTTGCCGCGGGCTCGATCACGGCACGTGGGCGCCGCTGCTCTACGCCTACCCCGAGGCCGACGTCCCGGTGGTGCAGGTGTCGCTGCAAACACCACTCGGTCCACGCCACCACGTCAACCTCGGGCGCGCGCTCGCGCCGCTCGCCGACGAGCAGATTCTCATCGTCGGCTCGGGACAGATGACGCACAACCTGCGCGAGGTGCGCTGGGCGCGCCAGACCTCCAGCGAGAACCCGGCGCCGTACGTCGAGGAATTCAGGGAATGGGTGCGTGCGCGCATCGAGGCGCACGAGCTCGATCTTCTGGCCGAGTACCGCGAGCGTACGCCGAACGGGGCGCGCGCCCACCCGAGCGACGAGCACTTCCTGCCGCTGTTCGTCGCGCTCGGTGCCGCAGGCGAGCGCTACCGCGCCGAGCGCGTGTTCGATGCGATCGAGGCCGGCGTGCTCGCGATGGACGCCTACATCCTGCATCCACATTAGCGATTCGCGCACTTCCGGCGCACGCGGCGCGCGGGTACACTCCGCGCTCCACGCCAGGGAGAACGCGCAAGTGAATCTGGAGCTCGCCGGCAGGACGGCCCTCGTCACGGGCGCCTCGAGCGGCATTGGCCGCGGCATCGCACTCGCGCTGGGCGCCGAGCGCGTGCGGCTGGCGATCACCGCGCGCCGTCGCGAGCGGCTCGAGGGCCTCGCCGCCGAGATCGAGACGCTCGGCGCGCCGCGCCCGCTGGTGATCGAGTGCGACATCATGCGCGAGGATGCGCCTTTGAGCATCGCGCGCGCAGCGCTCGAAGGCCTCGGCACGGTCGACATCCTGGTCAACAACGCCGGCGGCAGCCGCAAGTTCTCGCTCGAGACGGGCGAGGATCAGTGGCAGGAAGCGATGACGCTCAATTTCACGCGCCAGCGGCAGCTTGCGCACG
>JBFKUL010000190.1:0-6086 GCA_041635755.1 Burkholderiales bacterium
ATCTCGTCCAGCGCCGCACACTGGCCGAACAGATGCACCGCGATCACCGCGCGCGTACGCGTCGAGAGACAGGCTTCAAGCGAGCGCGGCGAAAGATTGAATGTCGCCGGATCGATGTCGGCGAACACCGGCCGTGCGCCGGTGTAAGACACCGCCTCCGCGCTTGCAATGAAGGTGAATGCGGGCACCACGACTTCGTCGCCCGGCCCCACGTCCGCGGCGCGCAATGCGAGGTGCAACGCATCGGTACCCGAAGCCACGGCCACGGCATGGTTCGCGCCGACATAGTTGGCAAGCTCGGTTTCAAGCGCTGCACCCTCCGGACCGAGGATGTAGCGTCCCGAGGCAAGCACCCGGCGCACCGCTGCGTCGATCTCGGGCGCGAGGGTACGGTACTCACCCGCCGGATCGACCATCGGCACGAAGCCCGCCGCGCTCACGGTCCGGTCCCTTTATGGCGCACAAGCCGATTGCGCACCAGTTCGCCGACCTGAAGCGCCACCGCGAGCGCGCCGCGTCCGTCTTCGCCGCTTACGGGCGGCGCTGATCCTCGCCGCACCGCCTCGACAAAAGCTGCAGTGTGCGCGGCGAGCGGATCGCCGGTTCCGTAGCGCTCCTCGGTCTCCGCGATCGCGCCACCTTCCTCGCACGCGTAGCGCAGGCGCCCTGCCTGCAGATCCGCGGAGACGTACAGGTCATGCTGAAACACGCGGAGCTTGCGCACCGGTGCCTGACTGACGCGACTCGCCGAAAGGTTTGCCACGCAGCCGTCGGCGAACTCGAGGCGCGCGTTGGCGATGTCCACCGCATCGGTGAGTACACGAAAGCCGCACGCGCTGACGTGCGTCAGCGGCGCGCGGGCCAGGGCGAGCACCAGGTCGAGGTCATGAATCATCAGGTCGAGCACCACGTCGACATCGGCGCCGCGCTGCTTGAAACCCGAAAGCCGCTCCGCTTCGACGTATAGCGGCCGGCGCATGCGTCCGGCAAGCGCAACGAAGGTCGGGTTGAAGCGCTCGACGTGGCCGACCCCGAGCAGGCGCCTCCTGGTGCGCGCCAGCGAAACCAGATCGTCCGCCTCCTCGAGCGTGCGCGCGAGCGGCTTCTCGACCAGTACGTGCGCTCCCGCCTCGAGAAAGGCGCGCGCGACCTCATGGTGACGCTCGGTCGGGACGGCGACGCACGCAAGGTCCACACCCTCGAGGCAGTTGCGCCAGTCGGTATGCGCTGCGCAGCCGTGCTGCGCAGCGAGCGCGCTGGCGCGCGCGCTGTCGATGTCGACAATCGTCGCGAGGGCCACGCCCTCGCAGGCAGCGAGCTTGGCCGCATGATACCGGCCCATGTGACCGGCGCCGATCAACGTCGCGCGCAAGACGGACATGCCATAAGCCTATACGTTTCCCGAAACAACCTGCACCGCGTGCGTTTCCGCGATCATACGTTGGTTCAATAGAATCGCGCCTCACCCGGCGGACGGGTCTTGAAGCGCTTGTGCATCCACAGATACTGCTCGGGCATCTCGAGCGCCTTAATCTCGATGTACTCGTTCATGCGCCGCGTGTCGGCGACAAGATCGCCACTCGGGAAATGCTCCCAGGGAGGCTCTATTGTGACCACGTAACCGGCCCCGCCTGGCAGCATGCGCGTCACGCACGGCAGTACCTTTGCACCGGTGATGCGCGCGATGCGCGCAAGCCCGGGAATGGTTGCCGCCAGAATGCCAAAAAAGGGCACGAACAGCGAGTCACGCGGCCCGTAGTCCTGGTCCGGCAGATACACCAACGGCCTGCCGTCCCGAATCGCTCGGATTGCGGCGCGTACGCCTTCCTTGCGGGCGAACAACTTCTGGTCGCCGAAGCGAGTGCGCCCTTGGTAAAGCCGCGCAGCAAGATGCGGATCCTTTTGCTGCGAGTAGATGGAAACGACGTCCACCTCGCACATGATGCGCGCGGCTCCGGCATCGAGGCCGACGAAATGTGGCAAGAACAGGATCACCGGCTGGCCGCGCAGCACGCGCAGGTGCTCCACGCCCTGCAGGCGGATCAGCTTCTCGATACGATTGCGCGGTGCCCACCACAGCAGCGCGTGCTCGATGAAGCTGCGGCAGAACGCGCGGAAATGCGCCCGCGCAAGACGCTCGCGCGTCGCCGAGCTCATGCGCGGGAAGCATTTCTCGAGATTGATTCGCGTCACGCGCCGGCGTTCAGGTATGAGCCAGAACAGCGCAGCGCCTATCGCGTTCCCGATCCCGGCTTGCGCGCCGAGCGGCAGGAGATGGATCAACCACATCAGGCCGAGTAGCAATCGGCTCATGGCGCGTCCCCGGGCGCCGGCGGCGCGTCGGATGGTCGCTTGTAGCGATTGTAGCCCCACAGGTATTGCTCGGGGCACGCGCGAACGGCCTCCTCGAGCGCGCGGTTCACGCGTCGCGCAGCGCTTTCGTCGGGGCGCGCGTCGATGAGCGGAACAATGCTCACGTCGTAGCCTTCTCCGAGCGGCAGGCGCCGACCCATGATGAGGAACGCGGCCACATCGGCACGTGCAGCGAGTTTGCCGGCAAGCGTCATGGTGTAGGCCGGCCGGTCGAAGAACGTCACCCATTCGCCCTCACCCGTCCCGGGCACCTGATCTGGAAGGATGCCCACCGCCTCGCGGCGCTTCAACGCGCCGAGAATCTGGCGCACACCCGCGATGCTGGCGGGAGCGAGCGTGATGTTCCTGCGCGCGCGCCCCGATTCCATGAACCGCCGCATGCGGTCGCTGCGCGCGGGGCGATAGAGCGCGGTAAGCGGCCCGAGCTCGGCGACGACGTGCGCAGTGATTTCGAAGCAGCCGAAGTGCGGAGTGAGGAAAACGACGCCTTTGTCCTCGGCGCGCGCCGCTGCGGCGAGCTCCAGCCCCTCGACATGGCGCACAAGCGCCATGAGTTCTTCGCGCGGGCGCAGCCAGATTGCCGGCAGCTCGGCCACCATCCTGCCGGCTGATTCGATCGCCTCGCGGCGAACGCGTCTGTCGGAATAGCCTGCCTGCGCGAGGTTCGACTGCAACGTCCGCCGGTAGCGCGCCGAACCAAGATACATGACCCAGCCGAGCAGCGTTCCCATGGCGTGAAGCACGGACAAAGGCAGGCGGGCCGCAAGACGCATCAGCATGCGCGCCATGGTCCCCGTCGCGCCGCCGGGAGTCTAGGGAAGCTTTTCAATATTTGGTATCCTTGCGTCCTTCTCGTAACCGCCCGCCGCACGCTCAATGCGGCGACCAACCAGCCGAGGCGCGACGTACATGAGCGAGTTCCTGTTTACTTCTGAATCGGTGTCCGAGGGCCACCCGGACAAGGTCGCGGACCAGATCTCGGACGCGGTGCTCGACGCGATTCTAGCCAAAGACCCTCGCGGCCGCGTGGCCGCCGAAACGCTCGTCTCGACGGGACTGGTGGTGCTGGCCGGGGAAATCACGACGGTGGCGAGAGACATTGACTACCAGGACGTCGCGCGCGAGACCGTGAAGCGCATCGGCTACGACGACACCGAGTCCGGCATGGACTACCGCGGCTGCGCGGTGATGATCTGCTACGACAAGCAGTCCCCCGACATCGCCCAAGGGGTAGACAAGGCGAACGACGATAACCTCGATCAGGGCGCCGGCGACCAAGGCTTGATGTTCGGCTATGCCTGCGACGAAACACCGGTTCTCATGCCCCTGCCGATCCATCTCGCGCACCGGCTGGTCGAGCGCCAAGCCGAGCTGCGTCGAGACGGCCGCCTGACGTGGCTGCGGCCTGACGCGAAGTCGCAGGTCACCGTAAAGTACGTCAACGGCAAGCCGGACGCGATCGATACCGTCGTGATCTCGACGCAGCATTCACCCGACATCGAGCAGAAGAAGCTCATGGAAGCGGTAATCGAGGAGATCATCAAGCCGGTTTTGCCCAGAAACCTGGTCAAGGGCGAGGTGAAGTACCTGGTGAACCCGACCGGCCGCTTCGTGGTCGGAGGGCCGCACGGCGATTGCGGCCTCACCGGCCGTAAGATCATTGTCGATACCTATGGCGGCGCGGCACCCCACGGCGGCGGCGCGTTCTCCGGCAAGGACCCCTCAAAGGTCGACCGATCGGCGGCCTATGCCGCCCGCTACGTCGCGAAGAACGTCGTGGCGGCGGGCCTGGCCACCAAGTGCCTGGTGCAGGTGGCCTACGCGATCGGCGTGGCGAAGCCTGTTTCGGTCATGGTCACCACTTTCGGCACGGGCAAGATGTCGGACGACACGCTTTCCAAGCTGGTCGCGACCAGTTTCGATCTGCGACCGAAGGCCATCATCCAGACGCTCAATCTGCTGCGCCCGATCTACCGCAAGACGGCCGCATACGGGCACTTCGGCCGCGAGGAGCCGGAGTTCTCGTGGGAGGCGACGGACAAGGCCCTCGCGCTTAAGCAGGCGGCGTAGTCAGAAAGGGGGCTCCGACAGAGCGTCTCCACCCCCCTTCAGATCCCCCCGCGCAGAAAGCGGGGCTCCGACAGAGCGTCTCCACCCCCCTTCAGATCCCCCCGCGCCGCGGCTATAATTCGTCCTGCTGAGGGGCGCTGCGATCCCCGCCCGGGGACCAGGCTCAGCTAAATCGAACGGCGCTCGCATCGGAGACGGTGCGAGCGCTTCGTTTTTTGAAATCCGAATTCGAACGGCGCCCCACTTTTCGCAAGGAGCCATTCGATGAATGCAGCCGTCGTTGCCCCGAAAATCTCCGACTACAAGGTCGCCGATCTAAAGCTTGCGGACTGGGGCCGCAAGGAAATGGCGATCGCTGAATCAGAGATGCCTGCGCTGATGGCGATCCGCAGGGAGTACGCCGGCAAACAGCCGCTCAAGGGCGCCCGTGTCGCTGGATCGCTTCACATGACGATTCAGACCGCGGTGCTGATCGAGACCCTGAAGGCGCTGGGCGCCGAGGTGCGCTGGGCGTCGTGCAACATCTACTCCACCCAGGACCACGCCGCGGCGGCCATCGCCGTGGGGGGCACACCCGTGTTCGCCTACAAAGGCGAGACCCTCGACGAGTACTGGGACTACACGCACCGCATCTTCGAGTTCGGCGATCGGGGTCCGAACATGATCCTCGATGACGGCGGCGACGCGACGCTGTTGATGCACATCGGCGTCAAGGCGGAAAAGGACCCCTCTGTGCTCGCCAAGCCCGGGAGCGAGGAAGAAACCGCTCTGTTCGCCGCGATCAAGCGGCGCCTTGCCGCACAGCCGGGCTGGTACTCCAGCATTTCCAAGGACATCAAGGGCGTCACCGAAGAGACGACCACCGGCGTGCATCGCCTTTACCAGATGGCGCAGGATGGCCGACTGATGTTCCCGGCGATCAACGTCAACGACTCGGTAACCAAATCGAAGTTCGACAACATCTACGGCTGCCGAGAATCGCTGGTCGACGGCATCAAGCGGGCCACCAGCGTGATGGTCGCCGGCAAGGTGGCGGTGGTCGCCGGTTTCGGAGAAGTCGGCAAGGGCTCGGCGCAAGCGCTGCGCGGCCTGCAGGCGCAGGTGTGGGTCACCGAGATCGATCCGATCTGCGCGTTGCAGGCGGCGATGGAAGGCTATCGCGTCGTGACCATGGACTTCGCGGCCGACAAAGCGGATATCTTCGTCACCGCCACCGGCAATCTGAACGTCATCACCCACGCGCACATGAAGGCGATGAAGCACAATGCCATCGTCTGCAACATCGGCCACTTCGACAACGAGATCGACGTCGCCAGCCTGAAGCAATACACATGGGAGAACATCAAGCCGCAGGTCGACCACATCGTGTTTCCGGACGGCAAGCGCATCATTCTGCTCGCGCAGGGGCGCCTGGTGAACCTGGGATGCGCCACCGGGCACCCGAGCTACGTGATGAGTTCTTCCTTCGCGAACCAGGTGCTGGCGCAAATCGAGCTCTTTGCCAACACGGCGAAGTACCCGGTCGGGGTGTACATCCTGCCCAAGCACCTCGACGAAAAGGTGGCGCGCCTTCAGCTGACCACCCTCGGCGCGATGCTCACCGAGCTTACCGAGGCGCAGGCGAAATACATCGGCGTGCCGAA
>JBFKUL010000191.1:0-6077 GCA_041635755.1 Burkholderiales bacterium
GAACTGCGCGTCGCAATCGTAGACGGACAGAAACTCGTCGACCTCGACATCGAATCAGCCTCAAGGGAACAACGCAAAAGCAACATCTACAAAGGCATCATCACCCGCATCGAGCCCAGCCTCGAGGCGGCCTTCGTCGAGTACGGCGAAGAGCGTCACGGCTTTCTGCCCTTCAAGGAGGTCGGCCGCAGCTACTTTCGGGGCGACGTCGATCCAGGCAAGGCGCGTATCCAGGACGCCTTGCGCGAAGGCCAGGAACTGATCGTCCAGGTTGAGAAAGACGAGCGCGGCACCAAGGGTGCAGCGCTCACCACCTTCATCAGCCTGGCGGGACGCTACCTCGTCCTGATGCCGAACAATCCGCGCGGCGGTGGCGTGTCGCGCCGCATCGAAGGCGAGGACCGCAACGAGCTGCGCGAGATCCTCGACCAGCTGCAGCTCCCCGAAGGCATGAGTGTGATCGCGCGCACCGCGGCGATCGGCCGCGCCGCCGAGGAACTCAACTGGGACCTCAGCTATCTGCTGCAGCTGTGGCGCGCGATCGAGGGCGCAGCCAACGACCGCACGCCGGGGCCCGACGGCAAGTACGTCGCGCGGCCGTTCCTGATCTATCTGGAGTCGAGCCTGGTGATCCGCGCTATCCGGGACTATTTCCAGCCCGATATCGGCGAGATCCTGATCGACACCGAGGAGATCTACGATCAGGCGAGCGCGTTCATGCAAACCGTGATGCCCGGCAACGTCAACAAGGTGAAGCTCTACCGGGACGACGTGCCGCTCTTTTCGCGCTTCCAGATCGAGCATCAGATCGAGATGGCGTATGCGCGCCACGTCAATCTGCCCTCCGGCGGCGCGGTGGTGATCGACCATACCGAGGCCATGGTGGCGATCGACGTCAATTCGGCTCGGGCCACCAAAGGCCACGACATCGAGGAAACAGCGCTCAGGACCAACCTCGAAGCGGCCGACGAGATCGCTCGCCAGTTGCGCCTGCGCGACCTCGGCGGGCTGATCGTGGTGGATTTCATCGACATGGAGTCGCAGCGCAACCAGCGCGAGGTCGAGAACCGCTTCCGCGAGGCGCTGCGCTTCGATCGGGCACGCGTGCAGATCGGCAAGATCTCCCGCTTCGGTCTGATGGAGCTTTCACGCCAGCGGCTGCAGCCCTCGCTCGAGGAAACCGCGCACATCAACTGCCCGCGCTGTAGCGGCACCGGATTCATCCGGGGTACTGAATCGACGGCATTGCATGTGCTGCGGATCATTCAGGAAGAGGCTATGAAGGAGAACACCGGTGCGGTCCACGCCCAGGTGCCTGTGGACGTCGCGAGCTTCCTGCTGAACGAGAAGCGCGGCGAGATCCAGAAGCTCGAAGGTCGGCTCAAGGTCAACATCGTGCTGGTGCCGAACGCGCACCTGGAGACGCCGCACTACAACGTGCAGCGCCTGCGCCACGAGGAGCTCAATCAGATGGAGCACGTGCCGGCGAGTTACGAACTGGTCCAGAAGCCCGAGGAGCAACCGCTTGCAGGCCCCGGCGCCGCAGAGCGCAAGGAGCGCCAGCTTGCAGTGGTCCAGGCGATCACACCGGATCAGCCCGCGCCGCTTGCAGCCGATCCACGGCCGCGCTCGGAGTCGCAGCCCGCCCAGGCAGGCCGCGGACATCCGCAACGCACGCCCTCGCCCCTCGTTCAGCCGCAGGAGCGACCGAGCATCATTCATCGCATCATGGGCTGGTTCAAGCTCGAGAAGCCTGCGGAAGGCCCTCCCAAGGCCGCATTGACTACACCGCAAGGGCCTTCCTCGCGCGATCAGCATCGTGATCGGCACGAACGCCGCGATCAGCGACGCGGTGGGGAGCATCGCGGTGACCGGCCACAGCGCGACCCGCGCCGCGGCGATCAGCGCCGCGATGGGGGTCACCAGCAGGGACAAGCGGGACAAGGCCGATCCGAGCAGCGCGGCGGCCAGCGCCACGGCGGCAGTGATCGTCGCGACGGCCAGGACGCATCGCGTCGTGGACGTGGCGGCGAGCAGCGCCCGAGAGGCGGCGAACAGCGTGAGCATCGCCAGGGCGGAGGCCGTCCGGAGCAGCGCCAGGAGCAGCAGCGTCCGCCCCTGCCCAGCCAGCCGCAGCAAGGGGAGGTGCGGGTCGCCGAGCAGCAAGCGCAGGGCGCGCCCGAGCGCGAAGGCGAGGAGCAACGTCGCGGACGTCGCCACCGCAACCGCAATCGCGATCGACGTCCCGAGCAGGTGAGCGCAGGCGAGCAACGAGCCCCGCAGCCGCAGCGGCCCGCGACACCGGTCGGCCCGGTCGCCGACGCAGCACCGATCGCCGCGAACGAGGCGCCCCGCCAGGCGGCGAATGAATCGGCCCCAACCCAGGCTGAACCGCAGCGTGAGCCGGCCCGCTGGGTGGCTCCGGTCGCCGCCGCCACGCCGCCACCGATGCCCGATCAACCCGATACGGCGGACCCGGTGCAACCCGAGGCGCCACGCCGCGAAGTGCGGCCGCCGCGCGAAGCTCCGGTGCAAGTTGAGCCGGCAAGCGAAGCGCCCAGGGCGCCCAGGCCGCCTGCGCCAAACCCGGCTACACCCCGGGTCGACCCTAAAGAGGAGCTGGCGAGCGCCGGACTCACGATGATCGAAACCGACCCGACGAAGGTGCGCAATCTGCCTGACGAGCCGCAGCCTGATCAGCCTAACCTCGGACGGCCCCGCCGCGAACGTCGGTTGCCGCCGCAGCCGGAACAGCTGGAGCAAGTCGAGACGCGAAAATAACGCTGGCTCAAGAGCGCTCGTCGAGAAAAAGCCGGCTTTACGCCGGCTTTTTTTCTATCTGTTCATGCCCTTGCGGCTTTGCATGATCGCAGCGAGCAGTCCGCGCGAGGCGCCTTCGATCATGTCGAGCACTTGCTCGAAGGCGTCGGGTCCGCCGTAGTAGGGATCGGGCACTTCTTGCGCCTCGTGTTCGGCCGCAAATTCCATGAACAGCCGAATTTTGTGCCGATGCTTTTCGGGCGCCATGCGCTGCAGGATGCGCAAATGGCCATGATCCATCGCGAGCACCAGGTCGAAGTTCCCAAAATCCTCGATCTCGACCCGCCTGGCGCGCAGCCGGCTCAGATCGTAACCACGCCGGCGCGCATGGTGCTGTGCCCGGCTGTCCGGGGGCTTGCCGACGTGATAATCGTGGGTGCCGGCCGAATCCACGCGCACCGCATCATCCAGACCGGCCTCGTGCACCAGGTAGGCGAGCACGCCATGTGCGGTCGGCGACCGACAGATGTTGCCGGTGCACACGATCAGCACGCTGCGCATGGCTACTCCGAAGCCAGCACGACGCCGAAGACCCGCTTCTTCAGTTCCCCGAGCTCGTCGCGCAGCTTGGCCGCCTGCTCGAACTCGAGGTTGCGGGCGTGCTCGAGCATGAGCTTCTCGAGCCGCTTGATCTCGCGCGCGATCTGCTTCTCGCTCATCGCCTCGTAGCGCGCTTCGTTCTGCTCCGCCGCCAGCTTGCCCGCGGCCTCGTCGGCATCGTACACGCCGTCGATCAGATCCTTGATGCGCTTGATGACCCCTTTCGGTGTAATCCGGTGGTGCGCATTGAACGACAGCTGCCGGTTGCGCCGGCGCGTGGTTTCGGCGATGGCGCGTTTGATCGATTCGGTCATCACGTCGGCGTAGAGGATCGCGGAGCCGTTCAGATGGCGCGCTGCACGGCCCATGGTCTGGATCAGGGAGCGCTCGGAGCGCAGAAACCCTTCCTTGTCCGCATCGAGAATTGCCACCAGCGACACTTCCGGCAGATCAAGCCCCTCGCGCAGCAGGTTGATGCCGACCAGCACGTCGAACTCGCCCAGCCGAAGGTCGCGGATGATCTCGACGCGCTCGACCGTGTCGACTTCGGAATGCAGGTAGCGCACGCGCACGCCGTGATCCGCGAGATACTCGGTCAGCTCCTCGGCCATGCGCTTGGTGAGCGTCGTCACCAGGACCCGCTCG
Organism: Burkholderiales bacterium; assembly: GCA_041635755.1. Classification (GTDB taxonomy): domain Bacteria; phylum Pseudomonadota; class Gammaproteobacteria; order Burkholderiales; family SG8-39; genus JBFKUL01. The sequence goes on from JBFKUL010000191.1 coordinate 4,006, forward strand.
TTCTTCGCGACGCGCTGGCTGATCTCGGACAGCAGATCATCGACCTGGGTCGACGCCGGACGCACCTCGACTTGCGGGTCGACCAGGCCGGTCGGTCGCACAACCTGCTCCACCACCTGGGCCGACTTCTGCGCCTCGTAGTCGGCCGGTGTCGCAGACACGAATATCGTCTGGCGTACGATTCTCTCGAACTCGTCGAAGCGCAACGGCCGGTTATCGAGCGCGGATGGCAACCTGAATCCGTACTCGACCAGATTCTCCTTGCGCGAACGGTCGCCCCGGTACATGCCGCCGAGCTGACCGATGGTGACGTGGCTTTCGTCGACGATCATCAGCGCGTCGGGCGAAAGATAATCGATCAGCGTGGGCGGTGGCTCGCCCGGCTGGCGCCCGGACAGGTGGCGCGAGTAGTTCTCGATGCCCTTGCAAAAGCCGAGCTCCGCAAGCATCTCGAGGTCGAAGCGCGTACGCTGCTCGATGCGCTGTGCCTCCACCAGCCTGCCCGCCTTCTGGAACACCTCGATCCGCTCGCGCAGCTCCACTTTGATCGCTTCGATGGCACGCAGCGTCGTCTCGCGCGGCGTCACGTAGTGGCTCGATGGATACACCGTGAAGCGCGCCATTGGATGCAGCACCCGCCCGGTCAGTGGGTCGAAGATCTGCAGCTGCTCGATCTCGTCGTCGAACAGCGAGATGCGCACCGCGTGCTCGGCATGTTCGGCCGGGAAGATGTCGATGACCTCGCCGCGTACGCGAAAAGTGCCGCGGCGGAAATCGAGCTCGTTGCGCTCGTACTGCATGGCTACCAGCCGGGCGATCACCTCGCGCTGCGCGAGCTTCTCGCCCTGGCGCAGGTGAAGGATCATGCCGTGATATTCGGAGGGATCGCCAATGCCGTAGATCGCCGAAACGGTCGCCACGATCACGCAGTCGCGCCGCTCCATCAGCGACTTGGTGGCCGACAGGCGCATTTGCTCGATGTGCTCGTTGATCGAGGAGTCCTTCTCGATGTACAGATCGCGCGCCGGGACGTAGGCCTCCGGCTGGTAGTAGTCGTAGTACGAGACGAAGTACTCCACCGCGTTCTCGGGGAAGAACTCGCGGAACTCGGCATAGAGCTGGGCGGCGAGCGTCTTGTTCGGCGCCAGCACCATTGCGGGTCGGCCCAGCCGCGCGATGACGTTGGCCATCGTGTAGGTCTTGCCCGACCCGGTCACGCCCAGCAGGGTTTGGAAGGCGAGACCATCCTCGATGCCTTCGATCAGCTTCTCGATCGCCTCGGGCTGATCGCCCGCCGGCGCAAACGGCTGATGCAGCTGGTACGGGCTGCCCGGATACGAGATCGTCTGCGGCTTCGGTGGCGCCTCGCGGGCGCTCTTGACGGTGCTCATGCGCGCGGTGGCCGACAGGGTTCGAAAGAAATCGATTTTCGCACAGCACGCGGGCCGTTAGAATAACAACTTCACTTCGAACTCCCCCGACATGAGCCTCTCATTGCTTGCCGGCGTTCAGATGGCGCCGCGCGATCCGATTCTCGGCGTCACCGAAGCGTTCGTCGCTGATCAGAATCCCAGGAAGGTCAACCTCGGCGTCGGCGTTTACACCGACGACCAAGGCAAAGTTCCGCTGCTCGAATGCGTACGGCGTGTCGAGCGCCAGCGCGTCGAGGCCGCGACGCCGCGAAACTATCTGCCAATCGACGGCCTTGCCGCGTACGATCGCGCCGTCCAGGAGCTGGTCTTCGGTGCGGATTCACCGGCGCTGAAGGACAAGCGCGTCATCACCGTACAGGCGCTCGGCGGCACGGGCGGGTTGAAGATTGGCGCCGATTTTCTCAAGCGCCTTGAGCCCAAGGCACAGGTCTGGATCAGCGATCCGAGCTGGGAGAATCATCGGGCGCTGTTCGAGAACGCCGGGTTCACGGTAAGCGCTTATCCCTACTACGACGCCAAAACGCGCGGCGTGAACTTCGACGCGATGCTTGCGCAGCTGAACAAGCTGCCCGCAGGCGCGATCGTGGTGCTGCATGCCTGCTGCCACAATCCGACCGGCGTTGATCTGACGGCTGAGCA
>JBFKUL010000192.1:0-5984 GCA_041635755.1 Burkholderiales bacterium
ATTCCCTTCGGCCTCGTGGGCGCGACCGTCGGCCATCTGCTGCTCGGGCTGAACTTCGGCCTCACCAGCCTGTTCGGCATCGTGGGACTGGCGGGGATCATCGTCAATGGCTCTCTCGTGCTGGTCGATTTCATCAACGAGGAGCGCGCGCGAGGCAAGCCGGCCGAGCGGGCAATCATCGACGCATCGAAGGGCCGCTTCCGCCCGATCCTGCTTACCGCGATCACCACGTTCCTCGGCATCTTTCCGCTGATCATCGAGCGCAGCATCCAGGCGCAGTTCCTGATTCCGCTGGCGGTTTCGATCGGCGTGGGCGTGCTGCTCGGCACGGCGATCCTGATGCTGCTCACCCCGGCGCTCACCATGTGGGTCGAGGACCTGCAGCGGCGCTGGCGCGGCGCGCCGCAGCGCGCGTCGGTCTAGGGGGCTTATCGGCCAGGCGACGCGCGCCGGATCGGCTCGATCGATTCCGGATTGACCAGAGAGGACACGTCGCCCGGACTTTCGCCCATCCACGCGGCGCGAATCACGCGACGCATGATTTTGAGATTTCGGGTTTTGGGCAGCTCGGGCACGAACGCGACTGCCTTGGGCTTGAAGGGCACGCCCAGGCCTCGAACCACCGCGTCGATCAACGCCCCGGACACCGCGTCATCGCCTGCCACACCCGGCTTTGCCGCGACCACGCAGACCAGCGCGCTCCCCTTGATCGGGTCCGGTATGCCGATGGCCGCCGCCTCCGCGAGCAGGCCCGTTCCCATCAGGAGCGACTCCACTTCGGATGGCCCGGTGCGCTTGCCGGCGATCTTGAGCGTGTCGTCGGAACGCCCGTGGATGCTCCAGAATCCGTCCGCGTCGCGGCTAGCGAAGTCGCCGTGGTGCCAGACCTCCGGCCACGTGCGCCAGTACGTGTCCAGGTAGCGCTCGTCGTCGTCCCAAAGGCTGCGCGTCAGGCCGATCGTGCGCCCGCGCATCACCAGCTCGCCGACGGTGCCCGGTGCCGCGCGACGCCCGGCCGATCGCTCGCCCGAGGCGCGCTCGACGGGTTCCTCGAACACGTCGGCGCCGATGCCCGGCACGACCGCATTGAAGGTGCACGGCTTGATCGGCTCGACCACCGAAGTCATGAGGATGCCGATCATCTCGGTGCCGCCCGAAAAGTTAAGGAGTGGCGCGCGCTGCGCGCACACGTGCTCGAAGCACCAGCGCCACGCGTCCGGCGTCCACGGCTCGCCGCTCGAGATCACGATGCGTAGCGCCGTGAGGTCGAAGCGCGTCGCCGGGTCGCTGCCTTGTGCCATGAACGTGCGCACCGTCGTCGGCGCGATGCCGAGATAGGTAACGCGATGCTCGTCGCACAGGCGCCACATCCGGTCCGGGTCGGGATAGTTCGGCGCGCCCTCGACCAGCATGAAGCTGCCGCCCATCACCGGCACGCCGTAGACAAGCATCGGCCCAACCACCCAGCCCATGTCCGACATCCAGATCAGCCGGTCGTCGGGCCGGTAGTCCTGCATCAGGCCGAGGTCGATGGCGCACTTCACCGGAAAGCCGCAATGCGTGTGCACCACGCCCTTGGGCTTGCCGCTGGTGCCCGAGGTGAAGATCAGCAGGAACGGCGCGTCGGCGGCCATCGCCTCGGTCGGCACCGCCTCGGCGGGATGGTCCACATCGCATTGCCCGATCACGTCGTCCCACCACTGATCGCGTCCGTTGACCCAGTTGACCGAACTAGCGGAGCGGCGCACCACGATTACATGCTGGACTTCGGGAGACAGGGCGAGCGCTTCGTCTGCGATCCTCTTGGTGTCGGTGGGACGGCCGCGGCGCAATGCCGTGTCGGAGGCAATCAGCACCTTGGCGCGAGACACTGCGAGCCGCGCGGCGATGGCGTCGGCGCCAAATCCGGAAAACAGCGGCATGACGATGGCGCCGATCTTGGGTACGGCGAGCATCGCGATTACCGCCTCGGGGACGTTCGGCAGATAGATCGCGACCACATCGCCGGGCTGCACGCCGAGGCGGCGCATGCCGTAGGCAAACCTGCACACCGAATCGTCGAGATCGCGATAGGTGAACTTGCGGCTGTTGCCGCCCTCTCCGATCCAGTGCAGCGCGCAGCGTGCGTAGGTTGGCGTGCCGCGCCATCGGTCGAGCGCATTCAGGACCACGTTGGTGGTCCCCTCGATGCACCAGCGGGCCCAGGCGGCGCCCCTCGCATCGTCGAGAATCCGCGTGTAGGGGCGATAGAAGCGGAAATCGATGTGCCGCAGAAACGCCTCGTGAAACCATCCCGGATCGGCGTCGGCGCGCTGCACCAGTTCCGCCTGGCTGGCAACGCCAACCGAGCGCATGAATGCGCCAAGATTGGATGCGGCGGCCTGCGCAGGATCCGGACGCCACGCGATGTCTTCCTGTGCCATGCGTTCCTTGCCCTCTATTCTTCCGAAATCGCGATACCAGGATCAGGCGGCGCTCGCCGCTTACGGCCGAAGCATAAGCCTGTGCGCGCTGACCGACTCGATGAGCTCGCGGTAGGTGGTCATGCGGATGTACTCGCATTTCGCCCACACTCGCTAAACGACTCGTAATGCGGCGAGAGGCGGTTGCCTGACTGGCCGCCGGCGTGGATGTACAGCGACGCGTCCTGGTCCGAGAAATCGTAGATCGCGCGCAGGCTCGAGGCATGGCGGCTGGCGAAGGGCTCGTCTCCGTTGCCGAACTTCATGCGCTCGCGGTCGAGCGTGTAATTGCCCCCGCGGTGGGCACGCGGATGTCGAACCAGCGCGCTCCCCTTGTTTGGGTCCGGTATGCCGATGACTGCCGCCTCAACGAGCATGTCTGCTCCCGTCAGGAGCAACTTCAACTCTGCCTACGCGGCGCGCCTGCGGGCAAACGCGCGGTTTCGCATTGCGAACCGCGCGCGTAAGCCGCGCAGCAAGGAGCGCAGAGCGCATCAATTGCGCATGCGGAACGGCAACGGATCCGTGCTACGCCACCGTGAATCAACATGTTGCCGTGCGTCCGTCCCACGATAACGACAACCGTAAGTCGTCAATCGATCAGCGTCAGTGTGGGCTATTGAAGGGGGTTCGCTCCGTGGTGGTCAACGAGCCCAGTCCTGCGCGCGTTGTCCTCTGTACGTCCATCTCCTCGCGCTCGACCCCAATCTCAGGGTATTCCCCGCGGTGCGAAGACCTATAACTTTACTGGAGAAACTTCGGGCGGTTAAAAAAGGAGATCCACTGATGAGAGGAAACCCCCAAGTAAGACTTTCCGCAGTAGTTGTTTTGGCGCTTGCCGCAGGCGGTTGTAGCTCGATCGACTGGATGCAAAGCGCAGATGCTGAAACGATGCGTAGCGCGAATCCCGAAGTGTTGCGTAGCGCGGATTCTGTCTACATGCACGCCCCGTCACGGATGAAGATGGCTGGCGGCGTACCGCCAGGCGCGAAGCCTGGCGAGTGTTATGCGCGCGTTCAAACACCGGCCGTTTACTCCACGGAATCGAAAAACGTGCTGAAGCGCTCGGCGTCGCAGGACATTGATATTGTTCCCGCCCGCTATGCCGAGGTCGATAAGGTCGTCCTGGTGAAGGAGGCAAGCACACGCCTGGAAGCAGTTCCCGCGACCTACGAGTGGGTCGAGGAGCGGGTCATGGTGCGACCGGCGACGACGCGCACCGAGGAAGTGCCAGCAACCTTTGAAACCGTGACCGAGCAGGTGATCGACACGCCGGCGCAAATGGTATGGAAGGTGGGCACCAGCACACCCATCCAGAAAGTCGATCCGGCGACCGGCGAGATTCTTTGTCTGGTGGAAATTCCCGCCACCTACAAGACGATCACCAAGCAGGTGCTGAAGTCGCCCGCGACCGTCCGCACGATCGACGTCCCGGCCGAGTACCAGATGGTGAAGCGTCAGGTGGTGAAGACGCCCGCGACCACGCGAACGGTGGAAATTCCGGCCGAGTACAAGTCGGTCAAGGTCACGGAGCTGGTGGAGGAGGCGCGTGAAGTTCGCAAACCGATCCCGGCCGAGTACCAGACCGTAAGCAACCAAGTGCTGGTGCGACCGGCGGGCATTGAGTGGCGTGAAATTCTGTGCGCCAACAACACCGACCAGGCAACCGTGCAGTCGATTCAGCGAGCGCTGAAAGCCGCTGGTTTCGATCCGGTGCACACGGACGGGGTCATTACCCGGGACATGTTTGACGCCCTGAACCGCTATCAAGTCGCCAACGGGCTGCCGGTCGATCGCGACCGCTACATCAACATCAAGACGGTTGAAGCGCTCGGCATTTAAGTCGGCTGACCTGGACCGTAACCGAAGCATTACAAGGCCGCCCAGCGCGGCCTTTCTTTTGCGTGCGCGTCGCACTGCGAGAATCTCGGGCCAACCCAGGTCTTGGCCCGCATGTCGCGGTGTCGGAGAAATTGCTGACAGCCAAATCTAAATCAGATGGAATCGACCTAATTTCTTCCGGGCGGCTACTTCGGATGCAGCGCTAGGCGCTGCGCGCCGCGCGACTCGATGAGCGTGCGGTCGGTGGTCATGCGAATGTACTCGCCGTTCGCCCAGGCCTTGCTGAAAGACTTGTAGTGCGGCGAGAGCCAGTTGCCCGATTGGCCGCCGGAGTGAATGTAGAGGGAAGCGTCGAGGTCCGCAAAATCGTAGATCGCGCGCAGGCTCGAGGCATGGCGGCTGGCGAAGGGCTCGTCCTCGTTGCCGAACTTCATGCGGCCGCGATTCAGCGTGTAATTGCCCCCGGCGGTGGGCACGCGGATGTCGAACCAGCGCGCGAGCTCGCGCTTCGCGCCGAAGGGTCGATGCTCGTGGCGCGCCGCGTGCGCTTCGTCCCAGCGCCACTTTTCCGGGTTGCCCCCGTAACGGCGCTCAAGTTCGCCGAGCGCGGTATCGAGCGAGAGCGCGAGCAGCGCCTCGCAGGTCTCGGTTTCCGGAGTACGGATGTCGTCGCACCAGCGCGACTGGCCGGCGTGATTGGCGAGTACGTTGCCGATGAACACGGCGCGCGGCTCCCAGTGCTGCGCGAAGGCCTCGCCCAACTCGTCGGCGTAGATCGCGCGCGCGAGCTCGCGCCACCATGCTTTGAAGATGAGCGGCTCGGCGCGCTCGCCGGCCATAGCGCCGTCCCACTTGGCGAGCTTCTCGAGCGCCCTGCGCGCGGGCTCGCTTCCTGGGCGCGTCTTGAGCATGTGCGGCAGCAGTTCCCGCGCGGCGGGCGAAACGACGTCCATCTGCATGCGCGCGAAGCTGTTCACCGAGTGCTTGGGCACGGCGCCGAGCAGCTCGCGAATGCGGTTCGCGCGGTAGGGCGGTTCCCACTCGCTAGTGATGAAGTGGCGGTATCCCGGCGGCACGATTTTCTGGTTTGCGGTATAGAGCACGCCGCTCGCCGGGTTGTAGGCGCGCGGCAGCTCGTCGAAGGGCACGTAGCCGTCCCAGTCGTAACGCGCCACCCAGCCTGGCGCGGGCGCGAGCCCCATGACGTTGTTGTCGGGCTTGCGCACCGGGATGCGGCCCGCGGCGATGAAGCCGATGTTGCCCTCGATGTCCGCGTAGACCATGTTCTGCTGGGGCGCGTGGAAGTCGCGGGTAGCATCGAGAAAGCTGAGCCAGTCGTGGGTGTGCGCGAGCTTGGAGGAGGCCTGCATGGTGCGGTCGTCCTCGTCGAGCGCAGTCCACGCAAGCGCGAGCACATAGCCGCCCGGAGCGACTTCGCGCGCGCCGCGCAGCGCATCGGAGATCACCGGCCCGTGACGCGAGACGCGAACGATGACCTTTTCGTCGGGCGCGCCCTTCACCTTGATGGTCTCCTCGATCGTCGTGAAGGCGCGCGGGCCTTGCGGTGTCAGGTACTGGTCGTCGGTGAGCAGCTTCTCGAGGTAGAGGTCCTGCACGTCCGGTCCGGTGTTGGTGAAGCCCCACGCAAAGCGCGAGTTCCTTCCGAGCACGATCGCGGGC
>JBFKUL010000193.1:0-5977 GCA_041635755.1 Burkholderiales bacterium
GGGCGGCGCGCGCCGCGCGGCGGGCGCGGCGCGCGATGCAGGCGCTACTTCACCAGCGTCCAGTTGCCGCCTTTCACCTCCAGCATGCGAAACGCCGACAGGTCCAGGCCGAGATGGTCGGCGGCCGACATGTTGACCACGCCGCCGGTACCGACGAAACCTTTCGTGTTCTCGATCGCGTCGCGCACCTTGGCCTTGTCGGTCGAGCCGGCCTTACGCATCGCCTCAACGGCGAGCATCAGGCCGTCGTAGGCGTGCCCGCCGAAGGTCGACACTTCCTGCTTGTAGCGCGACTCGAAATCGTTCTTGTAGCTGACCACGACTTTCTTCTGCGCGTCGCTGTCGGGGAGCGTGTCGGCGACCAGCAGCGCGGCCGCGGGCAGGCGCACGCCCTCGGCAGCATCGCCTGCGAGCTTGATGAACTCCTTGGAGGCGACACCGTGCGACTGGTACAGCGGCACGCTCATGCCGATCTGGCGGAAGTTCTTGGTGACGATCGCCGGACCCTGGCCGAAGCCTGCGTTAAGCACGGCCTGCACGCCCGCCGCGCTCTTGATCTTGGTGAGCTGCGCGGTCATGTCGGTATCGCCCCCGCCGTAGGTCTCGTCGGCCGCGACCTCGATCTTGTACTTGGGCGCGACCTGCAGGCATTGCCCGCGCATCGACTTGTCGAAGCCGCCCGGCCCGGAGATGAGCGCGATCTTGGAGATCTTGCGCGCCTGCATGTCGACGAAAATCTTCTCGCAGGCCATGCGGTCGGTGTGCGGCGTCTTGAACACCCACTTCTTGACCGGTTCAACGATCACGACCGCGCCCGCGAGCGAGATGAACGGCATCTCGGCCTGCTCGACGAGTGGCACCACGGCCATGGTCGCGCCGGTGGTCGAGCCGCCGACGATCACGTCGACCTTGTCTTGCTCGATCAGGCGCTTGGCGAAGGTGCGCGCCTTCTCGGCGTCGCCGCTATCGTCGTAGGAGACGAGCTCGAGCTTGCGCCCGAGCACGCCGCCCGAGGCGTTCAGGCGCTCGATGACCATCTCGAGCGTCTTCTGCTCCGGGTCGCCGAGGAACGCGGCCGGGCCGGTGACCGAGAGGAAGGCGCCGATCTTGATCGGCTGCTGGGCGAGCGCAGCGCCAGCAGTGCTCAAGGCGAGAATCGCGCCGGTGGCGAAGGCGCAGAGCTTGCGGGTTAGCGGGTGACTTGGCATGGGTCTGTCTCCTGTGGCTTGGTGGCGCAAAGTACCGGGCCGGCCGCTTCGGGCAAGGCGGGAAACCAGGAGGAGGAACCGCTTGGTCGGGCGGACACGCCGGCGAGATCAAGCGTATTCGGGTACTGTTATACTTATTTTGATGCGTATCAAGGATTTGCAGGTCGAGGGGGGGTGTGCGTGGCGGCTCGACCGGGAAACGCGCTGAGGCGCAGCGGCGCCGGCCGGGCGCGACCGGCACGCGAAAAGGTGGCCGTCCAGGTCGCGAGCCGGGTGCGGGTGCGCGCGGTGCGCGACGCGGACCTGGCGCAGGTCGTAGACATCGATGCCCGGGTCACCGGGCTGCGCAAGCGCGCCTATTGGCGCGACATCTTCGAGCGCTACGGCCGTGCGCGCGGCGCAGAGCGCCTGTTCCTGGTGGCCGCCGACGGCGACTCGATTCTCGGTTTCATCGTCGGCGAAGTGCGCGACTGGGAGTTCGGCTCGGCGCCCTGCGGCTGGGTGTTCGGCATCAACGTGCAGCCTGACGCACGGCTCTCGGGCATCGGCACGCAGCTGCTCGCCTCGATCTGCGATGCCTTTCGCCGCGCCGGCGTCACGCGCGTGCGTACGCTGCTTGCGCGCGACAACGCGGAGATCCTGTCGTTCTTCCGCAGCCAGGGCATGATGGCCGGGCCGTTCATTCCGCTCGAAAAGGAGCTCGAGTGAGCGCATCGACGCCGGAGCGCGGCGCATGAGGCTGCAACGCAGCACGCGCCTCGCGCTCTACAGCGTGCTCGAGTTCGCGGCCGCGCCCGAGCTGCAGATCTCGGCGGCGCAGATCGCCGACAAGTACCGCATCTCGCCGCACCATCTTGCCAAGGTGCTGCGCGACCTCGGCCGCGCCGGGCTGGTCGAGTCGGTGCGCGGCGTGGGCGGCGGCTATCGCTTCAGCGGCAACGCCAAGCGGCTGACATTGATGGACGTGATCGAGCTGTTCGAGGACATCAGCGGCAGCTCGGAGGCGAACACCGATCCGGGCGCCGCGACCGACGTCGGCGGCGCGCTCGGCATGGTGCTCGACGAAATCGACGACATCGCCAAAGCGACGTTCCGCTCGATCAGCATCGAGACCATGCTAAAACTCGTCGAGCGGCGCCGCGCCGCATCCGCCAAGACTTGATCCGTGCGCTGTCGCGCCGCCGCGCGAGGGTGCAGAATTCAGGCTGCAACGCAGGAGGAGGAGTCATGAAGCATTCGAAAGCGGATCACGGTGCGAGCCCGCCGCGGGTCGACATTGCGCGCGAGTACAACGCCGCCGAGGACCTGATCGGGCGTAATCTCGCCGCCGGACGCGCCGGCAAGACGGCGTACATCGACGACGCCGGCTCGATCACCTTTGGCGAGCTCGCCGAGCGGGTCAACCGCTTCGGCTCGGCGCTCGCCGCGCTCGGCGTCGAGCCCGAGCAGCGCGTGATGCTCGTGATGCTCGACACGATCGACTGGCCGACTGCCTTTCTCGGCGCGATTCGCGCCGGCGTCGTGCCGGTGGCGGTGAACACGCTGCTTACCACCAAGGACTACGAGTTCATGCTGAACGACAGCCGCTCGCGCGTGCTGTTCGTCTCGGAGGCGCTGCTGCCGCAGTTTGCGCCGCTCATCGGCAAGCTGCCGTTCCTCAAGCACGTGGTGGTCTCGGGCGCCTCGGCACAGGGCCACACGGCGTTCAAGGATCTGCTCGCCAAGGGCACGAAGGAACTCGCGCCCGCGCCGACGACCTGCGACGACCCCTGCTTCTGGCTCTACTCCTCGGGCTCGACCGGCATGCCCAAGGGCACGGTGCACGTGCAAACGAGCATGATCTACACGGCCGAGCTCTACGCGCGAGCCGTGCTCGGCCTCAAGGAGACCGACGTCTGTTTTTCGGCAGCGAAGTTCTTCTTCGCCTACGGTCTGGGCAACTCGCTGTCGTTTCCACTCGCGTTCGGCGCCACCACGGTGCTGATGGCGGAGCGTCCGACGCCGGCCTCGGTGTTCAAGCGCCTCGCCGAGCGCAAGCCCACCTTCTTTTACGGCGTGCCGACGCTCTATGCCGCGATGCTCGCCGACACCGCGTTTCCGAAGCGCGAGTCGCTCGCGCTGCGCCAGTGCATCTCGGCGGGTGAGGCATTGCCGCCCGAGATCTCGAAGCGCTTCAAGGAGAAGGTCGGCGTCGAGATCCTGGACGGCATCGGCTCGACCGAGATGCTGCACATTTTCCTGTCGAACCGGCCCGGCGAGCTCAAGTACGGCACCACCGGCAAGGCGGTGCCGGGCTACGAGCTCAAGCTCGTGGACGAGCAGGACAACGCGGTCAAGCAGGGCGAGCTCGGCGAGCTCCTGATCAAGGGCCCGACCGCGGCCAACGGCTATTGGAACAACCGCGCCAAGTCGCGTCGCACCTTCGCCGGCGAGTGGACGCGCAGCGGCGACAAGTACAGTCAGGATGCCGATGGCTTCTATGCGTACGGCGGTCGTACCGACGACATGCTGAAGGTTTCCGGCATCTGGGTCTCGCCCGCCGAGGTCGAGGCCGCGCTCGTTTCGCACGAGGCGGTGCTCGAGGCCGCGGTGGTCGGCCACGAGGATGAGCAGAAGCTGGTCAAGCCCAAGGCCTTCGTGGTGCTGAAGCAGGGCAAGCAGGTGAGCGCGGAGGATCTGCAGGGCTACGTGAAATCGAAGCTCGCCCCCTACAAGTATCCGCGCTGGGTCGAGTTCGTGAAGGACCTGCCGAAGACCGCAACCGGTAAAATCCAGCGTTTCAAGCTACGCGGCTAGCCGCCGAAAGGGAAAGGACTCATGAGCCAGGAGCAGGAACGACGCGGCCTCGAGATCAAGGTCGACGAGAAGGCCCTCTATCTCGAGGAGATCTTCACCGACCGACGCGTCGGCACCATTCGCCGGCTGACGCCGGTCAAGAGCGACGGCAAACCCGACGACGCGCGGCCGGTCGTATGGACAGGGGAGACGCAGGTCATGACGCCCATGGGCGGGCTGCCGATCGCTTTCGAGATCCCCGCCAAGTCGCTCGAGGAGGCGGCGACCAAGTTCGGGGCGCTCGCCAAGACGGCGATCGAGCGCGCGGTGAAGGAGTTGCAGGAGATGCGCCGAGAGGCGGCGTCGTCGATCGTGGTGCCGCAAGGCGGGCTGCCGCCCGGTGGTCTGGGTGGCGGCGGCATGGGCGGCGGGGGCAAGATCCAGCTGCCCTGAGCGCTCGCGTGCTCGCCGATCGCTACGGCCTGGAGCTCTCGACCGCTTCGGCGGCAGCGCGCGATGCTTACGTCGCAGGCGTCGACGGCCTGCTGGCGGCCACCGCCGGCGCGGAGCGGCACCTGGAGCGCGCGCTCGAGGCCGATCCCGAGTTCGCGCTTGGCCACATTGCGCTCGGACGGGCGCTGCTGCTGGTGGCGAACGTGCCCGCGGCGCGCAAGGCCTCGGCGCAAGCCCGCGACAAGGCAATGCGCGCCACGCCGCGCGAGCAGAGTCATATCAACGCGATCGCGCTCGGCATTGAGGGCAATCCGGTGGGCTCGCTCGAGGCCACGCGAACCCACCTGGCGCAATACCCGCGCGATGCGATGGTGCTTGCGCCGGCGACCGGTGTGTTCGGCCTGATCGGGTTCAGCGGCCGCGTGGGCCGCGAGCCCGAGTTGTACGACTTTCTCGCCGGATTCGCGAAGCACTACGGCGAGGACTGGTGGTACCTGTCGATGCTCGCCTTTGCTGCAGTCGAGTGCGGGCGTCTCGATGAAGCGCAGGATCAGATCGAGCGCAGCCTGACGGGCAATCCGCGCAGCGCGCACTCGGCGCACGTCAAGGTGCACGTGCTCTACGAGAAGGGCGAGGAGCGCGCGGGGCTCGATTACCTGGAGGGATGGATGCCGGCGCTCGAACGGGAAGCGCTGCTGCACTGTCACCTCAGCTGGCACGTGGCGCTGTTCGCGCTCGCGCTGGGCGACACGGCGCGCGCCTGGCGCGCCTACAAGGAAGGCGTGCACACGCCCGGCGGTTCGTGGGGCCCGCCGCTCAATGTCGCCACCGACAGCGCCTCCTTCCTGTGGCGAGCCGAGCTTGCCGGAGAGCCGCGCCGGGCGGAGCTGTGGCGCGATTCGCGCGAGTACGGATTGAAGTGGTTTCCCAAGGCGAGCCTGAGCTTCGCCGATGTGCACGTCGCGCTCGCCTGCGCGGCAGACGGCGATGCCGCGAATCTAGAGCGCATCCTCGGCGAGCTGCGCGAGCGCCAGGCGGCGAACCGGTTACCCGCGGGGCCGGTGGTGCCGGCGCTGGTCGAGGGCTTTGCCGCGTTCGCCAGGCGCGACTGGGACGGCGCCATCCGGCATCTCGAGAGCGCGCTCGCCGAGACCGTGCGCATCGGCGGCAGCCGCGCGCAACGCGACCTGGTCAACTACACGCTGATGGCCGCGCACCTGCGTGCCGGGCGTGCCGCCGACGCGCAGCGCTTCGCGCGCCGCAAGGTGAAGGCGCCGGTGTCCTGAGCTGCGATCGACCGGTCGCGCGCCGGGCAACAAAGTATCGGCGAAGCGGGATCTACCGCTTTTCTCAGTGCTGGATGCAGACCTTGCCGAAGTGCTGGCCGCTCTTCAGGTATACAAGCGCCTCCTTGAGCTCCTCGAAGGCGAACACGCGATCCACCACGGGCTTGACCTCGTGCTGCGCGACCGCGCGCAGCATCGCCTCGAAGCCGTCGCGGTGCCCGACGGTGATGCCCTGCAGGCGAACCTGGCGCGTCA
>JBFKUL010000194.1:0-5969 GCA_041635755.1 Burkholderiales bacterium
ACCGAGCAGATGGTGATCGAGCGCTACTCGCACGTGATGCATATCGTCTCCAACGTCGAGGGCAAGGTGAAGCCGGGGCTGGACGCGATCGACGTTTTCAGGGCGAGCTTTCCGGCCGGTACGGTCTCGGGGGCGCCGAAGGTGCGCGCCATGGAGATCATCGACGAGCTCGAGCCGGTCAAGCGTGGCGTCTACAGCGGCGCGGTGGGCTACCTCGGCTTCAACGGCGACATGGATGTCGCGATCGCGATCCGCACTGCGGTGCTCAAGGACGGCATGCTCCATGTGCAGGCGGCCGCGGGAATCGTCGCCGACTCGGATCCGCTTTCCGAGTGGCAGGAAACGCAGCACAAGACGCGCGCCATCCTGCGGGCGGCCGAGGTTGCCGCGGCCGAGCACAGCTCGGGTGCCGAGGCGGCGGCGCATAGCGCTGCGGCCTGAGCGGAGCACGCATGAATCGCAACACTTCGCGTCGATACAGCGCCTGCGCGAACCGCCCCGCGGGTGCGGCGGCGCGGCTCAGGTCCGGGCGGCTACTTCCCGGGCTCGGCCCGGTAGCGAGCCGGCAAGAACCACAAATGGTCCTGGTGCTTGACCGCGTTGTGGCAACCGATGCAGTAGTCGACCCGGGCCGCGTTGCGCCCGTTGGTCTCCCCGAACATCGTGCCGTCGGCCTGGATGAGCATGTACTTCCAGTCGCCGGTGAGGGCGCTGAAGCCCTTGGGCATCTTTTCCATGACGAACAGGCCGCCGAGCACGATCTCGCCGGTCCGAGTCATGGTGAAGCTGTCCTTGGCGACGATGGTGCCCTCCGGCATGGGACCGGCCTTTTCGAAGCGCCCGTATGCTGCGGCGCCGGTTTCGTTGACGTAGTTGTTCAGGTAGTGATTGCCGTGGGTGGCCGAGAGGTACGGCGTGGTGTTGAACTTGCGCCAGCCCTGGTAACTGGAGGCGGCGGCGTCACCCGCGCGGGCGTAACCGGCCTTGAGGGCGAGGCGCACGAAGCTGTAAATATCGTTCGCGCGCACGGGCGAGAGCTCGGCCGGGAATTGCAGCCGGAAGTGTCTTCGCGGCTGATCCGGATCGCCGCTGATCGGGCTCATCTGCAGCTCCTTGTCGTGGCTGCCCGCAAGCGCGGGTACCGCAAGGAACACCGCGGCTGCCACCGTCATGCGCTGCGCAATCGGCTGCAGGTACCTACGGGTGCGCATTTCAGGTCCTCCTTTGCTCACGTGGCGCCGATCGCGGTGGCGTCGGTCGCGCCCGCAGACCTAGCCGAGCCGCCTCATCACGCTCCGCGGCGGTGTGCTCTGCCTTTATATGACCGCGCGGCGGGCCGGATCCTGACATCGGCGTCGAGCGTGGGCTGCCACCCCGACGCGTGCGGAAAGGGGCATGCATGGTCCTGATGATCGACAACTACGACTCGTTCACCTACAACCTGGTGCAGTACCTGGGCGAGCTGGGCGAAGAGGTGCAGGTCTACCGCAACGACGAGATCGGCGTCGAAGAGATCGAGGCGCTGCGCCCGGCGCGGGTCGTGATCTCGCCCGGGCCGTGCACGCCGAGCGAGGCGGGCATCTCGCTCGAGCTGATCGGCCGGCTCGCAGGCCGCGTGCCGATTCTCGGCGTCTGTCTCGGCCATCAGGCGATCGGCCAGGCGTTCGGCGGCAAGGTGGTGCGGGCAGGGCAGGTGATGCACGGCAAGGTGTCGCGTGTGCGCCACGACCGGCAGGGGGTGTTCGCCGGCCTGCCCGACGGCTTCATCGCGACGCGCTATCACTCGCTCGTGATCGAGCGCGCCTCGCTGCCGGAGAGCCTCGTGGTGAGCGCGCAATCCGAGGACGGCGAGATCATGGGCGTGCGCCACCGCAGCCTGGCGGTCGAGGGCGTGCAGTTTCATCCGGAGGCCATGCTTACCGAGCACGGCCACAAGATGCTCGAGAATTTCCTCAAAGGGGGGCAGCAATGAAGATCGGCATAGCGGAAGCGATTCAGCGCACCGTCGAGCACCGCGAGGTGTTCCACGACGAGATGCTGCACGTCATGCGGCAGATCATGCGCGGCGAGCTGAGTCCGGCGCAGATCGCCGGGTTCATCATCGGCCTGCGCGTGAAGAAGGAGACCATCGGCGAGATCACCGCCGCCGCGCAGGTGATGCGCGAGTTCGCCACGCGGGTGCCGGTCAAGGACACCGGCGAGCTGATCGACGTGGTCGGTACCGGAGGCGACGCGGCGCACACCTTCAACATCTCGACCTGTGCGGCATTCGTCGCCGCCGCGGCCGGCGCCAAGGTCGCCAAGCACGGCAACCGCGCGGTGTCTTCGCGCTCGGGCAGCGCCGACGTGCTCGAGGCGCTCGGGGTGAACCTCGCCCTTAGCCCGGAGCAGGTCGGGCAAGCGATCGAGAAGATCGGCCTGGGCTTCATGTTCGCCCCGGCGCACCACCCGGCGATGAAGCACGCCGCGCCGGTCCGAAAGGACCTCGGCGTGCGCACCATCTTCAATATCCTCGGGCCGCTCACCAATCCGGCCGGCGCCGAGCGCCAGATGATGGGCGTGTTTCATCCGGACCTGGTCGGCATCCAGGTGCGTGTGCTGCAGCGCCTGGGCTCGAAGCACGTGATGGTGGTCTACGGCCTGGATGGGCTGGACGAGATCTCGATCTCGGGGCCGACCTACATCGGCGAGCTGCACAAGGGCGAGATCCGCGAGTACGAGATCCACCCCTCCCAGCTCGGCCTCGAGCTCTATGACCGGCGCGCGATCCAGGTGAACACGGTCGAGGAATCGAAAGCCATGATTCAGGCGGTGCTCGAGAACCAGCCCGGACCGGCGCTCAACATCGTGCTGCTCAATGCCGGCGCCGCGATCTACGTTTCGGGCCACGCGAGATCCATCGAGACCGGCATCGAGCGCGCGCGCCGCGTCATCGCAAAAGGCGAGGCCAAGCAGAAGCTCGACGATTTCGTTGTGTTCACGCAACGCTTCAAGGCCAAGGGCTGACGATTGGCTGCGGATATCCTCCAGCGCATCCTCAAGGTCAAGCGCGCGGAAGTCGCCGTGGCGCGCGGGGCCGTGCCGTCGAAGGAGATGGACGCGCGGGCGCGCGCGGCGCCGCCGCCCAGGGATTTCGTCGGTGCGATTCGAGCGCGCATCGAGCGCGGCCAGTCCGCGGTGATTGCCGAGATCAAGCGCGCGAGCCCGTCGAAAGGCCTGCTGCGCGAGAATTACGACCCGGCCGCGATCGCGCGCAGCTACGCAGCGGGGGGCGCGGCGTGTCTGTCGGTGCTCACCGATCGCGAGTTCTTTCGCGGCGCGCCCGAGCACCTGATCGAAGCGCGCGCCGCCTGCGCGCTGCCAGTGTTGCGCAAGGACTTCGTGGTCGATCCGTATCAGGTCGCCGAGGCGCGCGCGCTGGGGGGGGACTGCATCCTGCTGATCGCAGCGGCGCTCGAGCGGGCGCCGATGCGCGAACTGGAGGCGCGCGCGCAGGATTTCGGCATGGCGGTGCTGGTGGAAGTCCATGACGAAGCCGAGCTCGGCGCGGCACTCGAGCTGACGACGCCGCTCGTCGGCATCAACAACCGCAACCTGCGCACCTTCGAGACGCGCCTCGACACCACGCTCGAGCTGATGCGCAAGGTGCCGGCCGACCGCATCGTGATCAGCGAGAGTGGAATTACGACGCCGGGAGAGGTGCAGCGTTTAAGTGCCTCTGGCGTAAGCGTTTTTTTGGTCGGCGAGGCGTTCATGCGCGACCCCGAGCCCGGAAACGCGCTGCAGAAACTCTTCGATATTCGATAATCCGTTGATTTTTAATGATTCATGTAGCTGTTGCAGAATCGCAACACAAAACTGCAAAACCCGCGATATTTCTTCTCCGGCGTTGCTCTGGCAAAGGGCGACTCGGCACAATGCCTCCACTTCTCGTACGAGAGGTCAGGCGAACGGCATCTCGCCGCTCGAACTCTTTCTCAACAGTTGGGAGACTCAGCATGCAAAAGAAACTCTTAACGGCGGCTGTCACGGCGGCGCTCGCTGCGCCCGCAGTGGCTTTCGCCCAGGCGGCGACGCTGTACGGCATCGTCGATGTGAATTATCAGAACGTCAGCAAGTACGCCCCCGCCGGCGTGAACAACAAGTCCGGTATCGGGCACAACGGCCAGAAGAGCTCGCGCCTCGGCGCGCGCGTGTCGGAAGACCTCGGCGGCGGCCTGTCGGCCCGTGCCGTGATTGAATTCGACATCGTGGCTGACACCGGCGCGACCTCCGCCGCGGGCATGACGCAGCGCCAGACGCTGGTCTCGCTCGACAGCAAGAGCTGGGGCGAACTGGCCCTCGGCCGTCAGCTGACCCACCACTTCAACACGGTGGCGATGGTTGAAGGCTACTCGGGCGTCAACGGCTTCCAGACGATGTACGGTCTGACCGACACCCAAACGCGTTCCAGCAACTACGTCAAGTACGTGACCCCGAACTTCTCGGGCTTCACGCTCGGCGCGGGCTGGGCTCCGGGTGAAGACTCCACGCTGACCACGAACGACGGCAACATGGACTACATGGACGTCGCGCTTCGCTACGAGGCCGGCAATTTCGGCGCGAGCTACTCGTACGCGCAGTTCGACACCAAGACGGCAGTGGCCGACTTCAAAGAAAAAGACAACGCGATCACGGGCTACTTCAACTTCGCCCCGTTCAAGGTGCTGGGCCTGTACAAGACCAGCAAGCAGTCCGGCACGGGTGCGAACGAAGACCTGAAGATCTACACCCTGCGCGGTGAATTCAAGACCGGCCCGGGCACCGTTGCGCTGTCGTTCGGCAAGCGCAAGAATGAGCTCCCGGCTGCTGCCGGCGTGGGCGATTCGACCTTCTTCGGTCTCGCGTACTACCACGACCTGTCGAAGCGGACCACCGCCTACGTGCAATACGGCCGGGTCAAGAATGATTCGGCTGCCACGCAGAACCTGGCTGGATCGCAGTTCTCGACCGTCGCCGCCGGGGCTGACCCGAGGGGCTTCATGGTCGGCATGAACCACACGTTCTAAGCACGACTCAAGCAAAAGCAGCAACTGAACGGGCGCCTTCGGGCGCCCGTTTTTTTTCGCCTATACTTCCCGCATGCTCTCGCCGGACAAGCTCATTCTCGGTTTCGACCGCGCGCTGCGCGCAATGGCGGGCGTGCACGGCGCCCGCCGGCGCTCGCCGGCAGATGGCGTGGCCGAGGCGGAACTGCTTCCTGCCGAGCGCGAGCACGCCGCAGCGCTGATGCGCGTCAACCATGTCGGAGAGGTCTGCGCGCAGGCGCTCTACCAGGGACAGGCGCTCACCGCGCGCGACCCGCACATGCGCAGCGCGCTGGAGGGCGCGGCGCAGGAAGAGGAGGATCATCTTGCCTGGAGCGCCGATCGCGTGCGCGAGCTCGGCGGGCGGCTGAGCCACCTCAACCCCCTTTGGTACGCGGGCGCGTTCACCATGGGGGCCCTCGCCGGGGCGCTCGGCGATCGCTGGAACCTCGCCTTTCTTGCCGAGACCGAGCGGCAGGTCGAGGAACATCTCACCGGGCACCTGGAGCAGCTCGCGCCCGACGACGCCCGTACGCGCACCGTGGTCGAAGCGATGCGCGCCGACGAGGCGAGGCACCGTGAGACCGCGATCGGCCTCGGCGCCGCGGACATGCCCGCGCCGCTCAAGGGCGCGATGCGCCTCGCCGCGAGGGTGATGACCACCGTCGCCTACCGCGTCTGAGTACCGGCACCGTGCTCGGGGTTTTCATCGGCTACGATCCGAAGGAGTCGGTCGCCTTCTACACGCTGGCGCACTCGATTCTGCGGCGCTCGTCGACCCCGGTGACGATTGCCCCCCTGATGCAGTCACAGCTGAAGGGTCTTTACACGCGGCCGCGCGGGCCGACCGAGTCGACCGAGTTCAGCCTGACGCGCTTTCTGGTGCCGCACCTCGCCGGCTAC
>JBFKUL010000195.1:0-5854 GCA_041635755.1 Burkholderiales bacterium
CGCCAATGCTCCAGGGCGTCAGCGGCTACCCGGACTCGGTCATCGGCTTCGTGCTCGGCGCGCGCGGCATGGGCACGTTGCTGGCATTCTTTTTGATGATCGTCGCCAGCCGGCTCGATCCGCGTGTCACCATCACGCTCGGATTCCTGCTGCAGGCGCTCGCCGGCTGGCAACTGGCGAGCCTCGACGTCAACGTACGCGCCGAAGACGTGTTCTGGCCGATGTTCCTGCAGGGCTTCGGCGTCGGCATTCTGTGGGTGCCGATCACCATGGTCACCTTCAGCACGCTCAAGGCCGAATGGGTTCCCGACGGCACCGCGATCTACCACATGCTGCGCAACATCGGCAGCAGCATCCACATCTCGCTCAGCATCACGCTCGCCGTGCGCATGAGCCAGACGAACTACGCGGAGATGGTGCCGCGCATCTCTCCCTATACCGAGGCGCTGTCGATGCCCTGGGTGCTCGGGGCCTGGCGCCTGGACGACCCGGCCAGCCTCGCGGCGCTGAGCAGGGAAATGGCGCGCCAAGCCTCGATGATCGGCTATATCGACGCATTCCTGTTCTTTTCGCTGACGTCGCTGGTGGTGCTGCCGCTGATCGCGCTGGTGCGCTGGGGTCATCCCGCGCGCTCCGGTTGATAGAATCGCCGCCTCCTCGCCAGAGGCAAAATCACACGGCGCGGATGGAAAAGGGCTCAGCAAGAATGACGAATCGAGCGCGCCGCATCGCGGTGCTGGGACTGCATCTGGAAAGCAACGCGTTCGCGCCGCCCAGCGACGAGGCGGCGTTCCGAGCCCTGTGCTATGTCGCCGGCGAGGAGATCAGCGCGCAGGCGCGGCGGGCCTCGAAGCTGCCGATGGAGATCGGAGGCTTCTATCGCGAGATGGATGCCGCCCTGCCGTGGATGCCGGTGCCGATCCTCGTGACGGGCGCCGAGCCCGGCGGACCGATCGAGCAGCGGTTTTTCGAAGCGACACTGGCGGAAATCGTGCGTCGCCTGCGTGCTGCGGGACCGCTCGACGGCGTTTATATCAGCAACCATGGCGGCATGACAGCAACGCAAAGCTTCGATCCCGACGGCGAGCTCTACGCGGCGGTACGCGAGTGCGTCGGACTTCGCGTGCCGGTGGTCGCGACCGTCGATCTGCACGCGAACATCTCGGATCGGATGGTGGGGAGCGTGGATGCGCTGGTCGCCTACCGGACCAACCCGCACGTCGACCAGGCGGAGCGCGCGGCGGAGGCCGCGCGACTGCTCGTACGATTCATGGGCGGGACGACGTCGCGCCGCGCGCTCGTGCGTCTGCCGCTCGTTCCGCCTTCCATTACGCTGCTTACGCGCGAGGGCCCCTACGCCGATGCGATCGCCTACGGCCAGAGAAAGGTCGGCGGCGGCGTGCTGAATATATCGGTGGTTGGCGGCTTCGCCTTCAGCGATACGCCGAAGAACGGCGTCGCGGTGGTGGTCAACGGCGAGGCTGGAACCGACGTGGACGCCGTGGCGCTCGACATCGCCGAGCGCGTCTGGGCCGAACGCGAGCGCTTCGTCAAACGCCTTACCCCGCTCGAGGACGCGGTCGCGCTCGCGGTGCGTGCGGGCAGGGATCGAACGCTTGATGCGCACATCTATTCGGACGCGGGCGACAACCCGGGCGGGGGCGGAGGCGGCAATACCACTGAGTTACTCGAGGCCCTGTACCGCGCCAAGGCGGCGGGGGTTCTCTACGGCGTGTTCTGCGATCCGGCGCTCGTGCAGAGCGCGCAGTCGGCGGGTGAGGGCGGCGAATTCGAGGCGGTATTCAACCGTGGCGGCGAGACGCGCTATGCCAAACGGTTCACGGCGAGCGCGAAAGTGCTGCGCCTCACGGACGGGCGCTGCACCGGCAGGCGCGGTATCTACGCCGGCCGGCTGCTCGAAATCGGACCGACCTGTGCGCTCGCGCTCGGCGGGATCCGCGTGGTGGTCTCCAGCCTGCGCAAGCAATGCGCAGACCCGGTGTTCTTCGAGATGCACGGGCTGGACGTCGGCGCCGCGCGCACCGTGGTGGTCAAATCGCGGGGCCATTTCCGTGCCGGCTTCGACCTGTTCTTTCGGCCCGAGCATGTACTCGAGGTGGACACCGCAGGCCTTACCTCACCCGTGCTCGAACGGCTCGAGTTCCGCAACCTGCCGCGTCCGGTGTTTCCGCTCGATCGCGAAGCGGCGTGGTCACGCGCAGGCGCGCAGATTCGCATCTTCGGCGCCGACTGAGCAGCGCTTGGCTGCGCGCGGCTCAGCGTGCGTGGTTTCCGCGTACCTCAGCGCGCGTCGTTCCCGCGTGCCCCAGCGCGCGTCGTTCCCGCGTGCCTCAGCGCGCGTCGTTCCCGCGTGCCTCAGCGCGCGTCGTTCAGGTGACAGGCCGAGATCCGGCCGGGTGCGATTTCTCGCAGTGCCGGGACCTCGCTCTTGCAGCGCGCCATGGCGTGCGGGCAGCGCGGATGGAAATGACATCCCGGTGGCGGCGCGAGCGGCGAGGGAATCTCGCCCGAGATCGGCTGGAAGCGCGTGCGACGCGCGTCGAGGCGCGGCACCTGCTGGAGTAAAGCCTGCGTATAGGGATGGTTCGGATCGCGGAAGATATCCTCGGTCGGAGCGGACTCGACCACGCGACCGAGATACATGATCACGACGCGATCAGAGAGATGCTCGACCACGCCGAGATCGTGGCTGATGAACAGGTAGGTCAGGTTGAGGCTTTTCCTCAGCTCCATGAACAAGTTGAGGATCTGTGCCTGGATCGAGACGTCGAGCGCGGCCACCGCCTCGTCGCAGACGATGAACTCGGGCTTCACCGCGAGCGCGCGCGCGATGCCGATACGGCTGCGCTGGCCGCCGGAGAACTGGTGCGGGTAGCGACGCTTGTAGCTCGCGTCGAGCCCGCAGCGCTGCAGGACCTCGTCCAGATAGTCGTCAAGCGCGGTGCGCTCGACGATGCGATGCACCAGCGGCGCCTCGCCGACGATGTCGGCCACGCGCATGCGTGGATTGAGCGACGCAAACGGATCCTGGAAGATCATCTGCACCTTGAGCGCGCAGCGTTTCGCCTCTGCCGGGCTCATGGCCGCCGCGCTCTTGCCACGGTAGCGCACGGTGCCCTCGCTCGGCTCCAAGATGCCAGCGATCATGCGTCCGAGCGTCGATTTGCCGCAGCCCGACTCGCCGACCAGCCCAAGCACTTCACCCTCCTGCACCTCGAACGAGACATCGTCCACCGCGTGTACCACTTCCTCGCGCACGTCCGAGCCGAGGCGCGCCGCGATCTTCGCCGCGAGGTCGAGCGGCTTGACGAAGCGCTTCGAGACGCGCTCGACCTGAATGATGGGCGCCGCGCTCATGCGTCGGCTTTGAGCGGGTGGAAACAGCGCACCATGCGCCCCGGAAGAGGCGACTCGGCCGGCGGCTCCCGCAGGCAGGCATCGCCGGCGCGGTCGCAGCGCGCACGGAAGGCGCAGCCCGGCGCTAGATTGGCAAGCGACGGCGTCATGCCGCGGATCTGCGCCAGGGGCTGGCCGCGACGGTTGCGGCTCGGCACCGAGTTGATCAGGCCGTGCGTGTAGGGATGCAGCGGCCGGTCGAGCACGTCGTCCACCGCACCTTCCTCGACGATGCGCCCTGCGTACATCACGCAAATGCGGTCGGCGAGCCCCGCCACCACCGTCAGGTCGTGGGTGATCCAGATCAGCGCGGTGCCCGACTCGCGGCACAGCTTCTGCGCCTCGTACAGAATCTGGCCCTGGATCGTGACGTCGAGCGCCGTTGTGGGCTCGTCGGCAATGATCAGGCGAGGGCGGTTGATGAGCGCGATTGCGATCGCCACGCGCTGGCGCATGCCGCCGGAGAACTGATGCGGATAGGATTTGAGCCGCCGGTCCGGCGAGGCGATGCCGACGCGAGTCAGCACCTCGCGCGCGCGCCGCAGCGCCTCCTCGCGCCCGACGTCCTCGTGCGCGAGGACCGCCTCGACCATCTGCGTATCGACGCGCAGCACGGGGTTGAGCGTCATCATCGGATCCTGGAAGATCATCGCGATGCCGGCGCCGCGTACCTGTCGCAGCCGCTCCTCGTCCAGGCCGACCAGGTCCACGCCTTCGAACAGCACTCGCCCGCCGACCAGGCGCCCCGGCGGATCGACCAGGCCGAGGATCGAGAAGCCGGTTACGGTCTTGCCGCAGCCCGATTCCCCGACCAGCCCGAGCACTTCACCCGGACGCAGCGAAAAGCTCACGCCGTCGACGGCGCGCACCACGCCGGCGCGCGTCTCGAAGTAGGTGCGCAGTTCCTCGACCTGCAGGATCGGTTTGCCCGCGCGATGCTCTCGCACAGATTCAACAGGGCGCGGGACGCTCGCCACGCGCTAGCGCTCCAGCCGCGGATTGAGCACGTCGCGCAGCTGGTCCCCGACCAGGTTGATCGTCATGATGGTGGCAAGCAGGACGAGCCCCGGGAAGAAGCTGATCCAGTACTTGCCGGAAAGCATGTACTCGAAGCCGTTGGCGATCAGCAGGCCGAGCGAAGGCTCGGTTTGCGGCAGGCCCACGCCGAGGAACGACAGCGTCGCCTCGAGCGAGATCGCATGCGCGGTCTGCAGCGTGCCGACCACGATCATCGGCGCAAGGCAATTCGGCAGCAGGTGGCGAAACACGATACGCGGCGCGGGCAGGGCGAGGCACTGGGCGGCCTCGATGTACTCCTTGCGCCGCTCGACCATCGCGCTGCCCCGCACGGTGCGCGCGTAATAGGCCCATTGCACCAGGATCAGGGCGATCACGACCTTGTCGACGCCGCGCCCGAGAATCGCGACCAGGATCAGGGCCACCAGGATCGCCGGAAAGCTGAGCTGGATGTCGACCACGCGCATGATGAATGCATCCACGCGACCGCCGAGGTATCCCGCGGTGAGCCCGATTGCCATGCCGATGGCGAAGGCGATGATTCCTGAAATGACGCCCACGCCGAGGCTGATGCGCAGGCCGTAGAGCATCGCGCTGAGCATGTCGCGGCCCGCACCGTCGCTGCCGAGCCACATGATGAAGCCGGCCGATCCGCGCTCGCCGGGCGCAAGGCGCGCATCGACCACCGTGACCTTGGCGAGGTCGTAAGGATTCTGCGGTGCGAGCCAAGGCGCAGCGAGACCCGCGAGGATCAGCAGCGCCAGCACCGCGAGCGCGCCAACCGCAACGCGGCTGGCGAAAAACGCCGCCATGAAGCGCCGAAATGGCGTCTCGACCGCCGCAGTGGCGGGAGCAAGGGCGTCGAGCTGCTCGCTCGAGACGCTCATGCTTTGCTCTCCCTAAGCCGCACTCTTGGATCTAGGACGGAGTAGAGGACGTCGACCACAAGATTGATGACGACGAACATCACCACCGTGATCACCAGGTAGGCGACCACCACCGGGCGGTCGAGCAGCTGGATCGAATCGATCAGCAGCTTGCCCATTCCGGGCCACGCAAACACCGTTTCGGTGACCACCGAGAAGGCGATGAGCCCACCGAACTCGAGGCCGAGCACCGTGACCACCGGAATCATGATGTTCTTCATCACGTGTACCAGCACCACGCGCGCGGGCCGAATGCCCTTGGCGCGCGCGAACTTGACGTAGTCCTGCAGCGCCGCCTCGCGCGTGCCGGCGCGCGCGAGGCGCGTCACGAGCGCGATCTTGAACAGCGCCAGGTTGAGCGCGGGAAGCAGCAGGTGGCGCAGCCCGTCCCAGGTAAGAAAGCTCACCTGCACCCCGAGCAGGCTCACGGTATCGCCGCGTCCGGTCGAGGGCAACCAGCCGAGCATCACCGCGAACACCATGATCATCATCAG
>JBFKUL010000196.1:0-5822 GCA_041635755.1 Burkholderiales bacterium
GCGTGGGCTCGCCGAGCGCAAGCCCACGGAGAACCTCAACGCCTGGGACTGCTATCACCTGGGGCTGTCGCGCATGTACCAGTTCGACCGCGACGGCAACGTCGCCGCGCAGCAACTGTTCCGGCGTGCGATCGAGCACGACCCGAACTTCGCCGCGGCGCATGCACGCCTTGCCTACTGCATGGTGCTCGAGATGGTCTATTTTGACGCTGCGCCGAGCGATAGCGTGTTGGATGAAGCGCTCTCAATCGCGAGGAGGGCGACCTCGCTGGACGCCAAGGACGCGTTCTCCCATCTCGCGGTCGCGCGCGTGCACCTGGCGCGGCGCGAGTACCCGGAAGCGGTCGCCCTGTGCAAGACGTCGATCGAGCTCAATCCCGCTTTTGCCCAGGCGTACTGCGCCATGGGCGACGCGCTGTCCTACGCCGGGCAAGTCGAGCAGGCGATCGAGCAGTTCGAGGAGTCCATTCGGCTGAGCCCGCAGGATCCGTGGCGATGGGCGTTTTTCTCCTACGAGGCGCTCGCCTGCATCTTCTTGCGACGGTACGAGCAGGCGGCGGAGCTGGCGCAGGCGGCGCTGCGGGTGCCCAACTGTCAGTACTGGGCGAACGCGCATCTCGCGGCCTCGCTGGGCCACCTCAACCGGGAGAAGGACGCGCGCAAGGCGGTCGCCGAGCTGCTGCGACGCAAGCCCGAATTCTCGTGCCGCTATGCCAAAGAACGCCTGTTCTACCTCGAGAACCGGGCACAGCTCGAGCACTACGTCGAGGGCCTGCGCCTGGCCGGCGTACCGGCGTAATCGCCGCGCAGGATTCTCGTCTGCGTTGCGGACGAGCTCCGAGGGCTAAACCGATCTCGCGCGCGCGTGGAGGGCGCAGCGTTGATCCTTAACGACCGGCAGTCGTGCGCGCGAGAGCGAATCGTGTATGTTTGTCACATTCCGACCAAGCGCTCAAGAAGGAGCAACCACTCATGATCCACGTCATCGCCATTCTCACCGCCAAGCCCGGCAAGCGCGCCGCCGTGCTGGAAGCCTTTGGCGCCAACGTGCCCGCCGTGCGGGCCGAAAAGGGCTGTATCGAGTACGGCGCCGCGGTCGATACGCCGGGCGATCTGAAGATCCAGACCAAGTTCGGCGCCGACACCTTTGTCGTGGTCGAGAAGTGGGAGAGCGTCGAGGCGCTCAAGGCGCACGCCGCCGCGCCGCACATGGCCGCGTACGCCGCGAAGACCAAGGAAATGATCGCGAGCCGCGTGATCCACGTGCTGTCGCCCGCCTGAGCGGCGAGCTTTATTGTCGCGCGCTGCGCGCCTAGACGTAGCTGCGGTAGGCCGGCTCGTACATTTTGGAGCGCACGAACGCGAGCACGTCGCCGGGCCGCTTGACGCTCGCGAGCCCTCGGGCGAACGCCACCTCGGCCACCGCGGCGGCGATGTGCGCTGAGACGTCGCGCACGCGCTTGAGCGGCGGATAGAGACTCCCCTGCTCGAGATCCTCGGGCGTGACCAGGCCGGCGAGGGTGCGCGCCGCCGCGAGGAACATCTCGTCGGTGGCATGGCGAGCGCCGCTCGCGATCAGCCCAAGCCCGACGCCGGGGAAGATGTACGAGTTGTTGCCCTGACGCGGCACGTGCGTGCGACCCTCCAGGGTGACCGGGTCGAACGGGCTGCCGCAGGCGAATAGCGCCTGGCCGCGCGTCCAGTGATAGGCCTCCTGCGCGGTGCATTCCGATTGCGAGGTTGGGTTGGAGAGCGCGAACACGATCGGGCGCGGGTTCAGGCGCGCCATTTCCTCCAGCACCTCGCGCGTGAAGGTCTTGCCCACGGCCGCGACGCCGATGATCCCGGTAGGCTTCACCGCCTTCACCGCGGCGAGGAAATCCGGAACCTGCGCGTGCGCCTGCGCGTAGGGCCGCTTGTGCTCGCCGAGGTCGGTGCGCGAGTCGACCACCAGCCCCCTGGAGTCGAACAGCCAGCAGCGCCGACGCGCGTCGGCTTCGGGCAGACCTTCGCCCGCCATCGCCGCGACGGCGAGGTCGCAGATGCCGGTCGCCGCCTCGCCCGCGCCGAGGAACAGCAGCCGCTGCTCGGCGAGTCTGCTGCCGGTTACGCGCAACGCGGAGTAAAGCCCCGCCAGCGCGACGCTCGCGGTGCCCTGGATGTCGTCGTTGAAGCAGCACACCTGCTCGCGGAAGGTGCGCAGCAGCCGGAACGCGTTCAGGTTGGCGAAGTCCTCGAACTGGATCACCACGCCCGGGAACACGGTCTTCGCCGCGGAAATAAACTCCTCCACCAGCGCGTCGTACTCGGCCCCGCGCAGGCGCGGCTGCTTGAGCCCGATGTAGAGCGGATCCTGCAGGAACTCGGCGTTGTTGGTGCCCACGTCGAGCGTCACTGGCAGCGTCTCGGCCGGGTGAATTCCCGCGCACGCGGTGTAGAGCGAGAGCTTGCCCACCGGGATGCCCATGCCGTTCGCGCCTAGATCGCCCAACCCCAGGATGCGCTCGCCGTCGGTCACGACGATGATCTTGACCTCGCGGCGCGGCCAGTTGCGCAGCACCACGGCGATGCGGCCGCGGTCCGCGGCCGAAACCCACATGCCGCGCGGACGCTGAAAGATGTGCGCAAAGCGCTGGCAGGCGAGCCCCACCGTGGGCGTGTAGATGAGCGGCATCATCTCGTCCGGATGGTCGATCACCACGCGGAAAAACAGCGCCTCGTTGCGGTCGTGCAGCGCATTCAGGTGGATGAACTTGTCGAGCGCGGTCGGCAGCTCGCGCAGGTTGTCGAGCACGCGCGCCACCTGCTGGTCCTGCGTCAGGATCGTCGGCGGCAGCAGGCCGCGCAGTCCGAGCGCGTTACGCTCCGCGTCGGTGAATGCCGTGCCCTTGTTGAGCAGCGGGTCGTGCAGCAGTTTCGTCCCGGTCGGCAGACCCGCGGCGCTCGTGCCGGGCTTTGGTTGCGCAGCCATCTGGAAGTCCTCCTGACCCCTTTCCGACATGCTGCGCCGGGGCGCGCGCGACCGCTTGACGCAGATCAAGCGGGGCCGCGGGCCATGCACGGGAGTAAACTCCGCACCAATAGGGCCGTGGAACTTCGTATTGAGCAATAAAGGACATCGGCATCGGCTGGCGGCGGTGCTCGCCGCGGACGCGGCGGGCTACTCGCGCCTGATGCAGCTCGACGAGAGCGCTGCGCTCGCCGCGCTCGATTGTGCGCGCGGCGTGTTCAAGGCGCGCGTCGAGGCGAACCAGGGCCGCGTCATCGACACCGCGGGCGACTCGGTGCTGGCGGTGTTCGAGACCGCAAGCGGCGCCGTCAACTCGGCGCTCGCGATCCAAAAGGAGCTCGCGACGCTGGAGCAGGACGCGCCCGAGGACCGCTGCATGCGCTTTCGCATCGGCGTGCACCTGGGCGACCTGATCGAGAAGAACGACGGCACGGTCTACGGCGACGGCGTCAACATCGCCGCGCGCCTGCAAACGCAGGCCGAGCCGGGCGGCATCACCGTCTCGGGCATGGTGCGCGAGGCCGTCGGCGGGCGCATCGTGGCGACCTTTGCCGACCTGGGCGAGCAGAAGTTCAAGAACATTGCCGCGCCGGTGCGGGTGTTCCGCATTGCGCCCACGGCGCAGCCGTCGTCCACCTCGCCCGCGCCGGCCGCGCCTGCGTCCTCCTCCGGTGCGGGCGGGTTGCCGCTTCCCGACAAGCCCGCGATCGCGGTGCTGCCCTTTACCAACCTGAGCGGCGACCCCGAGCAGGAGTACTTCGCCGACGGCATCGTCGAGGACATCATCACCGAGCTCTCGCGCTACTCCGAGCTCCTCGTGATCGCGCGCAATTCGTGCTTCACCTACAAGGGGCGCGCGGTGAAGGTGCAGGACGTGCGCCGCGAGCTCGGCGTGCACTACGTGGTCGAGGGCAGCGTGCGCCGCGCCGGCAACCGCGTGCGCCTCACCGTGCAGCTGGTCGATTCCGCCAGCGGCAACCACGTCTGGGGCGAGCGCTACGACCGCGAGTTCTCCGACATCCTCGAGCTGCAGGACGAGCTCACGCGCGCCATCGTCGCCACGCTGCCCGGGCGCCTCGACAGCGCCGAGGAAAAGCGCCTGCAGCGCAAGCCCCCGAGCGACATGGCGGCATTCGACTATCTTCTCGCCGGCAAGATTCATCATCATCGCGGCACCCGCGAGGACAACGAAAAAGCACTCAACCTGCTCGACAAGGCGATCGAGATCGACCCGCGCTTCGCCCAGGCCTACGCCTGGAAGGCGTGCACCCTCGGGCAGGCCGCCGAGCGCGGCTTTCGCACGCCGGTCGAGACGACCTTCAAGGAGGCGGCGGAGAACGTCGGCAAGGCGCTCAAGCTCGACGAGAACGACGTCGAATGCCACCGCCTGATGTGCGAGGTGTGCATGGCCACCCAGCGCCTTGACCAGGCGGTGGTGCACAACGATCGTGCGCTCGCCATGAATCCGAACGATCCGCGTCTGGTGGCGCAAAAGGGCGAGCTCCTTACCTGGCTGGGCAACCCCGAGGAAGGCGCGGAATGGGTGAGAAAGGCCGTGCGGCTCGATCCCCACGCGGCGCACACGCGTGCGCACCTGCTCGGGCGCGCGCTCTTTGGCCTGCGCCGCTACGCCGAGGCGCTGGAAGCGTTCCGGCAGTCGCGCGCGCCGCGCTACGGCCATTTCGCGGCGATGGCCTCCTGCTGCGCCGAGCTCGGCCGCGAGGCCGAGGCGCGCGAGCACGTCGCCGCGGTGCTGAAGGAAAAGCCCGATTTCAGCAGCGCGCGCTTCGTGCGCGCGCTCTTTTACCGCGAGGACGCCGACCGCGCGCACGTCCTGGAAGCGATGCGCAAGGCCGGGCTGCCCGAGTAGCGCGCGCATGCGATCGGCCTCCCGCCCGTCCGCTCACCGCCGCGCGCCGCGGGGGGCCGGGTGATCTTCGAACCGGAGATCCCGAGCAAAATCCTCGCCGCCGGCGCGGCGCGGTTCAGCTATCTCGAGCGCGGCAAAGGCATGGCGCTCGTTTTTTTGCACGGCCTCGGCTCGGCGGCGAAGTCCTGGCACTACCAGCTCACCGGGCTCTCGGACACCTATCATGTCGTCGCCTGGGACGCGCCCGGCTACGGCAAATCGAGCGGCCTTGAAGCCGAGGCGCCGGATGCGGGCGATTACGCGCGAAGCCTCGTCACCTTTCTCGATCGGCTCGCCATCCGCAAGCTCCACCTCGTCGGCCAGTCGCTCGGCGCGGCGATGGCGGCGCGCTTCGCCGCCGAGCACCCGGAGCGCATCTTGAGCCTCACGCTCACAAGCCCCGCAAGCGGCGATGCGCGCCTGCCCGACGAGGAGCGCACGCGCCGCGCAACAGAGCGGCTCGAGGACCTGACCCAGCTCGGCGCCCGCGGCCTGGCCGAGAAGCGCGGCCCACTTCTCGTGAGCGCGCAAGCCTCGGAAGAGGCGCGTAACGCCGCGATCGAGATCATGGCGATGATCCGCCCCGACGGCTACGCCAAGGCGCTTCGCATGCTCTCGGGCGCCGACACGCGCGCCGATGTCGCGCGCCTGCGCCCGGGGCTGCGCGTGCAGTTCATCCTCGGCGATGCCGATGAGATCACTTCCCCCGATTCAGTGCGCGCGATCGCCGCCGAGCGCCCGGACGCACCCGTCATCGCCATCCCCGGCGCCGGGCACGCGGTGTACCTCGAGCGGCCGATGGACTTCAACGCGCTCCTGCGCGAATTTCTGCCGGGGCTGTAGCGCGACCCGCGGCCCAAACCTGCCGGGCGGTCGATAATCACGCCGTGGCGAAAAAGCACC
>JBFKUL010000197.1:0-5751 GCA_041635755.1 Burkholderiales bacterium
CCCAGGGCGCCCAGGGTGTCGGCGAAGGCCATGTAGGCGCCGCCATGCAGCGATTCGCCGGAGGTGCACAGCTCGGCGCGCACCGCCAGGGTGCCGAGGATGCGCTCCGCCTCGACTTCGACCAGCTTCAAGCCCAGCAACCCGGGAAACAGCGTGTCGATGCGCTCCTGCAGTTGCGCGACGCTCAGCATGAACTTTGCCCTTCGTTTTGTGCTTTTCGAGGTTGCGCGTATTCTAGCGTTCGCCGGCCGCACCCCGGATTTCCGGGCTGCGTGTGGCGTAATTGCGAGGCCGATGAGTAAGCGGAACTACGTCACCGCGACACCCCCCCTTCTAAGGGTAAAAAGGCGCTTGCCTGTTTTCAGGGGGAGCTTGTCGCAGTGACTGAAACGGTGGCCGCACCGACGCTTGCGAGCGTGGTCGTCCTCAGCATCCAGGAATTCGGCCGCAAGCCCGTGGCCGAGCAAATCAAGCTCAAGACCGCGCTCGAGAAGCTGGTCCGCGAGGCGATCGGCGCATTCTCCGACCCGAGCCGACTGGTGCTCGACGCACCGGGCGGCTTCGCCGTGGTGGTGCTCGGCGCCCCTGCGGCGGCGCTCAAGCTCGCCGAGCGCGCGCGGGCCGATGCGGAGGCGGGCGAGCTGCCGCTGCGCGTCGGCCTGAATCACGGGCCGATCAAGCTGGTCGACGACGCGCGCCGCGGCACCAGCGTGGTGGGCGACGGCGTTAATACCGGCCTGATGCTGGCGAACGCCACCCAGCCGGGGCGCCTGCTCGCCTCGCGCGGGTTTCGCGAAGCGCTGAAAATCGCCGCCCCAGAGCGCGTCGCCGAGCTGCGCTCGGAGGGCACCATCACCGACCCGGACGTGCGCACGCACGAGACCTACTCGCTCGATGCGAGCGTCGGGCCGGCGCGCCGCAAGCGGCGCCTGATCTTCGGGCTGATCGGCGTCGGCGCGATCGTCGCACTCGGCTTTGGCGGCCGTTTTGCACGCGAGCACTACGAAGTCGAGCTGCCGTTCGCGATCGGCCCTCAGCCCACATCACCTTCGCGCGCCGCGCTGGCGCCGCCTCCCGCACCGGCCCCGGTGGTGGAGCGGGCACCTGATACGAGCGCAGTCGCGCCCCCCGCCCCCGCGCAGCCGCCGGCGCCAGCGGCGCCCGTGCAGCCGGCGGCGCCACCCGCGCCCGCCGTCGTCGAATTGCGCATTACCCCGCGCGGCGAGGTCTACGTCGACGGCAAGCATCAGGGCGCAACGCCGCCGCTCACGCGCCTCGAGCTGCGCCCGGGCCGCCACACCATCGAAGTGCGCAACAGCGGCTATCCGACCCATCGACGCCAGGTGACGCTCGATGCCGGGCAGTCCATCCGGCTCAGGCATACCTTCCAGGCGGCGGCGCCCGAGCCTGCGCCGCAACCGGTCGCCAAGCCCGCACCCAAGCCCGCACCCAAGCCCGATGAGGAGCGCACGGTCAAGGAGTTCGCGCGCGATGCGGTCGACGAAGTGAGGCGATTCAGCCGCAAGCTCGGCTTCTAGCGCATGGCCGAAGAGAACGAACTGAAGCAGCTCGGCCGCTACCGCATCATCGGCGAGCTCGGCAGCGGCGCGATGGGCATGGTCTACAAGGCCCAGGACCCGATGCTCAACCGCACGGTGGCGGTGAAGACCATCATCATGTCGGACGACGCCACCGAGCGCGCCGAGTACGAAGCGCGCTTCTACCAGGAGGCGAAGGCCACCGGCGGACTGAATCACCCGAACCTGATCATGGTGCACGACATCGGCAAGGAAGGCGATCTCGTGTACATGGCGATGGAGCTGCTCGACGGCGTCGAGTTGCGCGAGGTGATGGCGCGCGGCCGCATCCCGCTTTCGCAGGCGCTCGACATCGTCGCGCAGGTGGCCGACGGGCTGCACTACGCGCACGAGCAGGGCGTCGTGCACCGGGACATCAAGCCCGGCAACATCATGATCGGGCGCAACCAGCGCGCCAAGATCATGGACTTCGGCATTGCGCGGATGCGCGCTTCCGACATCAAGACGCAGACCGGCGTCATGCTCGGCTCGCCCAAGTACATGTCGCCCGAACAGGTGGCGGCGCTGCCGGCCGATGGCCGCTCGGACATCTTCTCGCTCGGCATCGTGCTCTACGAGCTCGCCACCGGCCAGGCGCCGTTCTCCGCCCCCGACATCAGCCAGTACATGTACCAGCTGGCAATCGCTCAGCCCAAGCCGCCGAGCCAGGTAGACCCGACGCTGCCGCACATGCTCGACTTGATCGTCGCCAAGGCGATGGCCAAGGAGCCGGTGCAGCGCTACCAGGACGCGGCGGAATTCGCCGCCGACCTGCGCGCCTGCCGCGCGCAGCTGAACGAGCCGGCGCCGGCCCCGGCGGCGCCGCGCAAGGTCCCCATCGAGGACTCGGTGCAGCTCGACACCACGGTGTCGCGCACGCAGCGTATCGAGGCGGCGCTCGATGCCACCGGGCTCACGCTGATCGGCTCGAACACCGACACCCTGCCGATTGGCACGGTAAGTCCGGGCTCGGTCGTCACCGCGACCGGCATGTCGGGCGCCAGCACGCAGTTCTCGCTCTCACCGCGGTTCGATTCGGCGGCGGCGCTCGCACGGCTGAAGGAGTCGGGCGTGGCACGCAAGCTCGCTGCGGAGAACGCGCGCCGGCGCACGAGCTTTGCGGGCATGGTGACCCGAATCGCGTTTCTCGGCGCGCTCGGGCTCGCGGTCTACATCGCGATCACGTAGTTTTCTTCGTTGGAACCGCGCAGCCGGCGGCCCGCCCGGCGCCCGGCGCCGCACCCGTGCCGCGCGCTTTGGTTACCGGGTCGGGGAGGGCAACCCACGCCCACCCCGCCCCGGCTTCCGGCCTTCGCAGGCTTGCCATCCCGCTTCATCGGGATGCGCGGCGCGGCGCGGCGCAAGGGCGCCGGGCAGACCGCCGGTTGCGCGGTTTTTATGCGCAGGCTTGGCGTCGGCGCATCTCCTGACTTGGGTAGGGGACGCGATGGAGCGGACGCCTTCGGCGCCGCTCATCTTCTTGCGCTTCGCGGCTCGTCTGTGGCTGAGCTTAGTTGTTGGCCGACCTCCCCCCGCGCGCGGCTGCGCCTGCCGCGCCAGCGAGGTTGTCCTCAACCGCCCGGATGGGCGAAACCGCGCTTGGAGCTGGCAATGAACTCGGCGAGCTCGGAGACTGCGGCGCTGCCCATCGCGTTCATCTGAGCCAGCGCTTCGCCGAGCGGCACGCGCGAATAGAGCAGGCGATAGGCACTCTTCAGCGCAGCAATCTCTTCTCTGGGGAAGCCGCCGCGGCGCAGGCCGACCAGGTTGAGTCCGCGGGCGCGCCCCGGGTTGCCGTCGGTGATGCAGAAGGGCAGGGCGTCCTGCACCAGCTTGGTAGAAAAGCCGATCATCGCATTGCGACCGACGCGGCAGAACTGATGCACGCCGACCGCACCCGAGATGAAGGCGCGGTCGTGCACGATCACCTCGCCGGCGAGACTCGCCGCGTTGACCACTACTACCTGGTTGCCGACCACGCAGTCGTGAGCGACGTGCGAATAGACCATCAGGAAGCAGCCGCTGCCGACGCGCGTTCGGCCGCCGTCGCGCGAACCGCGATGGATGGTGACGCCTTCGCGGATGCGGTTGTCGTCGCCGATCTCGGTGTAGGACAGGCATCCGGGATCGAACTTTACGTCCTGCGGGTCGCCGCCGATCACGGCATGCTCGGCCACGAGATTACGCGCCCCCATGCGCGTGTGCCGCTTGATCACGGCGTGGGCGGCGAGTTCGCAGCCCTCGCCAAGCACCACGTCTTCCTCGATCACGACGCCGGGCCCGACCTTCACCCCGGCGCCAATGATTGCATCGGAGGCGATGATGGCGGTTGAATGGATCATACTTTCGTGGCGTGCGTCTTGCGCGGGCACCTTGCGGCTACACCGCCTTCACCGATGGTAGCCCGGTGAGCGCAGTTGTATCTCCGAGGCTACTGAGCGGGCCGTCCAGGGGAAGACCCGGCCGCAACACCTGCGGGCGGCTCCATGGCGCGGCACGGCCCCAACACCGTCATCACGACCATCGCGCGTTGCAGGTTGCTCCTGCCTTGCAGGAACGATCGCGCACCATGACGGCGGGCCCGCGCGTGCACCGCGATGGGCGGCTCCGCGACCGGGCGTACCGGCATGGCCGGCAACGCCGCGGCCGGCGCCGGTTGCGTCCTGCCCCAGATATCCGGAAGAGGCTCGTCCGGCGCAGGCGGCTCCGCCTGCTTCGCCATCTCCTCTTCCTGCTGCTGCCTGGCCGCGACCCGCTGCGCCAGGAAATTGAGCAGTAACAGGCCGCCGATCAGGATAATGATCAGCAGTTCGGGAGGAAACTTGCCCACGGCTTCGCCTCCTACTTTCTCGGCGCGGCGGGGGAATCATCGCCGCCGGCGATTTCTTCGCGCATCACCGTGTCGGCCTGTAGATTCTTCATGCGGTAGTAGTCCATGATGCCCATATTGCCCTGGCGGAAGGCCTCGGCCATGGCCCTCGGCACTTCGGCCTCGGCTTCCACCACCCGTGCCCGCATCTCCTGCTCGAGCGCCACGGCCATCGCGCGGCGCTCTTCCGCCTTGGCCTGGGCAATCTGCTTGTCCGCGTTGGCCTGATCGATCTGCAGCTTGGCGCCGATGTTCTCGCCCACGTCGACATCGGCAATGTCGATCGACAGGATCTCGTAGGCCGTCCCGGCGTCCAGTCCCTTGGAGAGGATGTGCTTGGAGATATGGTCCGGGTTCTCCAGCACGCTCTTGTGGTTGACCGCCGAGCCGATGGTGCTCACCATGCCCTCGCCCACGCGCGCGATGATCGTCTCTTCGCCGGCACCGCCCACGAGCCGGTCGATGTTGGTGCGCACCGTGACGCGCGAAACGACGATCAGCTGAATGCCGTCTTTGGCCACCGCCGCAATTTTCGGCGTCTCGATCACCTTGGGCAGAACCGACATCTGCACCGCTTCAAGCACGTTGCGTCCGGCCAGATCGATGGCCGCGGCGCGCTTGAAGGGCAGGGGAATGTTGGCCTTGTCCGCCGAGATCATGGCGTTGACGACTCTCACGACGTTGCCGCCTGCAAGAAAGTGCGCTTCCAGGTCATTGACCGAAAGGTCGATGCCCGCCTTCACGGCGCTGATGCGCGCCGTGACCACCGTTGTCGGCGGCACGCGGCGCAGGCGCATGCCGATCAGCGTCAGCAACCCCACGTAAGACCCGGAAGCCCATGCCGCAATCCAGAGCGGGATCGGCACCAGATACAAGACGAGGGCCAGCCCCGCCACCACCAGTATGAGCAATCCCATGCCTCCAGTGAGGCCCGTCTCGAATCCAGTCATCAATCATTCCCCTCGCTGTTACTGCTTGTGATGTGCGGTACTCGCCGCACGACGATACGGTTGCCGTCTACGCGCGTCACTTCGACGAGCTCGCCGGCATCGATCAGTTCCCCATCGGAGACGACGTCCACGCGCTCGCCGTCGATCTCGACAATGCCGGCCGGCCGCAACGGCGACGATGCCCGGCCTTTCTTGCCCAGCCACTGCGCGTCGCTCTCGGGCGCCGAGGCATAGCCTTGCGCCGCGCTGAGCCCGCGCTGCAGCACCAGCCGTCTTCCGAACGGCAAGCGCGGCAGGAAGCGTAGCAGGATCAGACTCGCCAGTAACGCGAAAAGCAGCGCGAACACCACGCGTC
>JBFKUL010000198.1:0-5737 GCA_041635755.1 Burkholderiales bacterium
CAGGGCATCGCGCGCAGCCTCGTCTTCGACAGCCTGTTTGCGCGCGAGCGACTGGGTTCGACCGGCCTGGGTCAGGGCGTCGCGATTCCGCATGGGCGCATCAAGGGGCTGAAGGATGCGCTTGGCGCGTTCGTGCGTCTGGAGGAACCGGTGGCGTTCGACGCGCCGGACGGCAAGCCGGTCAACTTGCTGTTCGTGCTTCTGGTCCCGGAACAGGCGACCGAGAAGCATCTGCAGATTCTCTCCGAGCTCGCGCAGATGTTCAGCGACAAGGCGTTGCGCGAGGCGATGGCGGCCGCCAAGGACTCCGCGGCGCTCCATCAGATCGTGGCGTCGTGGCAGCCGGATGTTGCAGGTCAACGTCACGCAGTTGCATGACGACAACCGCGAGGCGCTGCTGCTTGCCTGGGTCGCCGGGCGCGACGGCAGCACTGCGGTGCGGCGCGAGGCCGCTGTATCGGCCGCGCTGATCGGCCACCTCAACCTCACTCACCCGAACAGCATCCAGGTCCTCGGCGCCTACGAGGCGCAGATGTTCGCCGACTTCGATGCCGCGGCGCGCGCCGATTTCGTCGCGCGCCTGTACGGCTCGCCGCCCACCGCAGTCGTGCTGGTCGACGGCATCAACGTCCCGCAGGAAATGCTCGAGGGGGCCACCCGCACGCACACACCGCTGTTCACGACCCCGATGCCGGCCGCGCGCGTCATCGAGCGACTCGCCGGCTATCTTTCCAAGGCGCTTGCCGAATCCACCACGCGCCACGGCGTGTTCATGGATGTGCTCGGGCTGGGCGTGCTGATCACCGGGGAGTCCGGCGTCGGCAAGAGCGAGCTCGGACTGGAGCTGATCAGCCGCGGCCACGGGCTGGTAGCCGACGATGTCGTGGAGATTTCCCGGCTTGCGGCCAACACGCTCGTCGGGCGCTGCCCCGGGATGCTGCGCGACTATCTCGAGGTCCGCGGCCTGGGCCTGCTCAACATCCGCACCATCTTCGGCGAGACCGCTGTGCGGCCAAAAATGAAAGTAAAGCTCATCGCCCATCTGGACAAGCCGGCACCGGGCGGGCGCGACACGATCGAGCGCCTGCCGCTTGCCGAGCTCTCCGAGGATATTCTCGGCGTGACTATCCGCAAAGTGATCATTCCAGTCGCCGCGGGCCGCAACCTCGCGGTGCTGCTCGAGGCGGCGGTGCGCAACTATATCCTGCAGCTGCGCGGCATCGACTCCAATGCCGAGTTCATGGCGCGTCAGAAGCTCGCGATCGAGCGCGACGCCTAGGCCGCTCCGCGGCATGCCCCGGCGGAGCCCTTTTGCCATGGGCGGGCCGAGCCGCTACAGTCCGGGCACGTAATGCAGCTCATTCTCGTCAGCGGGCTTTCGGGCTCCGGCAAGAGCATCGCGCTCAAACTGCTGGAGGACTCGGGCTATTACTGTGTCGACAATCTTCCGGCGACACTGCTGCTCGACGTGGCGGATTTCCTTGCCGAAGCCGGCCACGAGCGCGCCGCCGTGAGCGTCGATGCAAGAAGCGCCGCAATCGCGACGCTCCCCGAGGCCGTGGGGCACCTCAAGGGCCGTGGCATCGAGTGCCGCGTGATCTACCTCGAGGCGGGCACACCGGCGCTTCTGCGGCGCTTCTCCGAGACGCGCCGCCGCCATCCGCTGGTCGGGCCGAAGCGTACCCTCGCCGAGGCGATCGAGCACGAGCGCGAGCTGCTCGGTGAGGTCGCGGCGCTCGGGCACCGCATCGACACCAGCGACCTGCAACCCAAGGCCTTGCAGCAATGGGTCAAGGATCTGCTCAGCCTGTCAGGCAGCGCGCTGGCGCTGTTGTTCGAGTCCTTTGCGTATCGCGACGGCATTCCGCTCGACGCGGACTGGGTGATCGACGCGCGCATGCTGCCCAATCCGCACTACGAGCCCGCGCTGCGCCCGCTCACCGGACGTGACGCGCCGGTTGCGGCGTACCTCGATGCGCAGGAGCCGGTGCAGCGGCTGCTCAAGGATGTCGAGGGATTTCTACGCCGCTGGCTACCCGAAATCGTGCGCGAGCACCGCAGCCATCTGACCGTGGCGATCGGCTGTACCGGGGGGCGGCACCGCTCGGTTTACCTGGCCGAGCGCCTGGCGACGGCGTTCCGCGCCGATTGGCTGGTGCTGGTGCGTCATCGCTCGCTCGCCCGGCCCGCCGCCGGCGACGCGCCGTGAACGACACCGCAGTGCGCGAGGTCGCGCTATTTCCGCTCAACGCAGTGCTGTTTCCGGGCGGCCTGCTGCCGCTGCGGGTGTTCGAGCCGCGCTACATGGACATGGCCAAGACATGCCTGAAGGACGACGTGGCGTTCGGCGTGTGCCTGATCCGCGAGGGCGGCGAGGTCGGCGCGCCGGCAACGCCCGAGGACATCGGCTGCCTGGCGCGTATCATCCAGTGGGACATGGAGCAGCTCGGCGTACTCAACATCACTGCGCGCGGCGAGCAGCGCTTCAGCATTCAGCGCCGGCGCACGGAGGCGAACGGGCTGCAGCGCGCCGAGATCGAGCTGCTCCCCGAGGAGGCGGACGCGGCCCTGCCCGACGAATTCCTCGCCTGTGCGCGCTTGCTCAGGCTGGTGATCGAGGAGCACGGCGCGCGCCTGATCGACGCGCCATTTCGCTTCGATTCGAGCGCTTGGGTGAGCGCGAGGCTGACCGAGATCCTGCCCGTGCCGCTCGCGGCGAAGCAAAAAATCATGGAGCTCAGCGAAACCCGCCAGCGCCTCGAGATTCTGCGAAAGTTCCTCTCCCAGCACGGCCTGATCGCGGGCGGCTGAGGCCCGCGTTCCCTCATCCGTTCGCCGAGCGCGGCCCCAGGCGGCGGAGCAGCTCGCGCACCGGCGCGGGGACGGCCGCGCGCGCGCCTGCGCGAGGCGTGAACCAGCGGGCGCTGGAAGCCTTGCCGCGCGGCAGCGTTCCGGTAACGCGATACAGGACTGGCTTTGCCTGAAGCCGGAAATGGGTGAATCCGTGCTCGATCGAACCGAGCCTGCGGACCTTTTCGGCCTCCAGCCCGAACGCACGCCGGCAAAAGGCGCGGATGCCGCGCGTCGGCGCCTCCGGAAAAGCCCATAGACCGCCCCATACTCCCGGCGCAGGGCGGGATTGGAGCAGCACTTCGCCCTTGCGCATCAGAACCAGCCAGGTAGCGCGCCGCAGGGGAATCTCCCGACGCGGGCGCGGCGCGGGCAGCTGCGCAATGCGTCCCGTGCGCCGGGCCAGGCAGCGGCGCACCAACGGACAGGCTTCGCAGCGCGGCGCCTTGCGCAGGCACACGGTCGCTCCGAGGTCCATCAGCGCCTGCGTGTAAGCCTCAATACCTTGATGCGGCAGCAGGCGCTCGGCACGTTGCCAAAGGCGGGTCTCGATGGCTGGCGTGCCCGGAAAGCCCTCAACGCCGAAGGCGCGCGCCAGCACGCGCTTCACGTTGCCGTCCAGTATCGCCTCGCGCCGGCCGAAGGCGAATACGGCGATCGCGGCGGCGCTCGAACGGCCGAGCCCGGGCAATCCGGCAAGCGCCTGCACCGTATCGGGGAAATGCCCGTCGAGCCGGCTGACGATTTGTTGGGCCGCGCGGTGCAGATTGCGTGCGCGGGCGTAGTAGCCCAGGCCGCTCCAGAGCCGCAGCACATCCTCCTCCGGGGCCCGCGCGAGCGACGCGAGGTCCGGGAACCGGGCAAGGAAACGCTCGTAGTAGGGCACCACCGCGGATACCTGTGTCTGCTGCAGCATCACCTCCGAAAGCCACACGCGGTACGGATCGCGGCTCCGCTGCCACGGCAGGTCGTGCCGCCCGCCGCGCGCCTGCCAGTCGATGAGGATTTTCGCGAAGGTGGACAAAGAAGTAGGGCTCGATTGCGGCGCAAAAAGGGGGCGGCGCGCAGTTTGACGCCATCGGGTCAAGCGGGCAACATCGACGGGCTGCTGCACCCTTGGGGTTTCGGT
This sequence comes from Burkholderiales bacterium, assembly GCA_041635755.1. GTDB lineage: Bacteria > Pseudomonadota > Gammaproteobacteria > Burkholderiales > SG8-39 > JBFKUL01. The sequence continues at coordinate 3,980 of JBFKUL010000198.1, forward strand.
TCGATCACCATGCTTGCGTTCATCCTGCGCCGACTCGCACAGTCCGTGCTCGTCATGCTCACGGTCGGCCTGATCGCGTTTTCGCTGTTTCGCTTCGTCGGCGACCCGGTGCTGTTCATGCTCGGGCAAGATGCGACGCCGGAGGATCGCGCGCGTGTGACGCAGGAGCTGGGCCTCGACCGGCCTTTCTACGTGCAGTACGCGAACTTCGTCGCCAATGCGGTGCAGGGCGAGTTCGGCCTGAGCCTGCGCCAGGTGCAACCGGTCTCTAGGCTGCTGGTCGAGCGTCTTCCGGCGACGCTCGAGCTGTCGTTTGTCGCCGCGCTGTTCGCGCTCATCGCCGGCATCCCGATGGGCGTCTATACGGCGCTGCGACGACATTCCTGGTTCTCGCAGTTCCTGCTGGCCATCTCGCTCGTCGGCATCTCGCTGCCGACCTTCCTCATCGGCATCCTGCTGATTCTCGTATTCGCGGTCATGCTCGGCTGGCTGCCGTCCTTCGGTCGCGGCGAGACGGTGCTGGTCGGCTGGTGGAGCACGGGCCTGCTCACTCCCTCCGGGCTGAAGGCACTGATCCTGCCGGCGATCACGCTCGGGCTGTTCCAGATGACGCTGATCCAGCGACTGGTGCGCTCCGAGATGCTCGAAGTGCTGCGCACCGATTACATCAAGTTCGCCCGCGCCCGCGGCCTGACCGATCGCGCCGTCAACTTCGGCCACGCGCTCAAGAACACGCTGGTCCCGGTCATCACCATCACCGGCCTGCAGCTCGGGGCGATCATCGCCTTCTCGATCATTACCGAGACCGTGTTCCAATGGCCCGGGATGGGGCTCCTGTTCATTCAATCGGTGGCTTTTGCCGACGTTCCCGTCATGGCCGCCTATCTCTGCTTGATCGCGCTGTTCTTCGTCGTCATCAACCTGATCGTCGATCTGCTGTACTACGCGGTCGACCCGCGCCTGCGCATCGAGCGCACGGCCACCGCACACTAGCAAGGAGTCGAGCATGAACCGGCCCGTCGAAACCCGTCTTGGGAGCCCGGTCGAGCACCTGCGCAAGTACCACGCGGAACTGCAATCGATCCGGCGCGACATTCACGCGCACCCTGAACTTGCGTTTCATGAGAAGCGTACCTCGGAGATCGTTGCCGAGAAGCTCGCGAGCTGGGGCATCGAAGTGCACCGCGGCCTGGCGAAAACCGGCGTCGTCGGCGTCATCAAAGGCCGAGCACAGGGAAGCGGGCGCGCCATCGGGCTGCGCGCCGACATGGACTGCCTGCCGATGCACGAGTTGGGCAACGCCCCGCACCGCTCGCAGCACGACGGCCGCATGCACGCTTGCGGACACGACGGCCACACGACAATGCTGCTCGGCTGTGCGCGCTATCTCGCCGAGACGCGCAATTTCGACGGCACCGCCTACCTCATCTTCCAGCCTGCCGAGGAAGGCGGCGGCGGCGGACAGGTGATGGTCAAGGAGGGACTGTTCGAGCGCTTTCCGGCCAACGAGATCTACGCGCTGCACAACTGGCCGACGCTGCCGCCTGGCAAGATCGCCGTGCGTCCCGGGCCGATGATGGCGGCCACCGACGAAATCGTGATCACGGTGCGCGGGCGCGGCGGTCACGCGGCGATGCCGCACCTGGCCGCCGACCCGGTGGTCGCCACCGCGCACATCATCACCGCGTTGCAGACCATTACCAGCCGCAACGCACACCCGGTCGACGCGCTGGTCGTCAGCGTATGCTCGATGCAGAC
>JBFKUL010000199.1:0-5723 GCA_041635755.1 Burkholderiales bacterium
ACGTCGAAAAGGCATCGCGAGATGACGCTGCTGTACCTTGAAGTGCATCCGGAGTGATCGAGGGCGCCGCAGCGAACCCGGTGCGCTCGCCATACCGAACGAGCGCCGCGGTCACGGTGTCGCTTTGCGCCCTTGCGGCATCCGGGCAAGCGCAAGCGCACGGCTTCGGCGCGCGCTACGACCTGCCGATCCCGCTCTCGCTTTACCTGACCGGTGCAGGGATGACCGTCGCATTGTCGTTTGTCGTGCTCGCGCTCTTCATGCGAAACGCGCCGGCTTCGGACCAGACCCTGCGCTTCGATCTGATGCGCACGGCATGGGGGAGGACGCTGAGCGCACCGGCCGTGCTGCTCGTGTGCCGCGCGCTTGGCGTGGCGCTCTTTCTACTGGTCATTGCTGCGGGCCTGTTCGGCGCACAGAACCCGCTGAAGAACATCGCTCCGGTGATGGTTTGGGCGATCTGGTGGGTGGGCATGGCCTATGTCTCGGCGTTGTTCGGCAACCTGTGGGCGCTTGTCAATCCGCTTGACACCCTGTTCGCCTGGGCCGAGGCGCTGTGGGCACGCATCCGGCCCGGCGCAAAGCTTTCGCTCGAGCTGCGCTACCCGGAGGCGCTCGGCATCTGGCCGGCGGTCGCACTGTTTCTGGCCTTCGTCTGGGTCGAGGTGGTGTGGGATCACAGCGACAGCCCGGCGTCGCTGGCCATGGCGATGCTCGGGTACTCCGCGCTCACGTGGCTCGGCATGCTGCTCTTCGGCAGGGCGCAATGGTTGCGCCGCGGCGAAGTGTTCGCACTCGTGTTCGGACTCCTGGCGCGTTTTGCCCCCACCGAGGTGCGCACGTCGACCGACGGCAAGCGCGAATTCAGCCTGCGGCCGTACGGGATCGGTTTGCTTTCGCGCGAGCCGGTGTCCTCGTCGATGCTCGTGCTGGCACTGACCATGCTCGCCGCGGTGAGCTTCGATGGCGTGAGGGAAACGCCGCTGTGGGCGTCGATCCTCGATTACTATGCGCCGCACGCCCAGGATCTGGCGAGCGACAACGATGCGGCGCGTGCGTGGGTGCAGACCGCGGGGGTGATCGGGGCGCCGCTGCTGTTTGTCGGCGTTTACCTGTCCTTCTGCCGCCTGATCGCCTGGTGCGGGGGCGCGCGAGTTCCCGCCGTGCGCGTGGCGGGCCTGTTCGTGCTGACCCTGGTACCGATCGCGATCGCGTACCACCTGGCGCATTACCTGTCCTTTCTCGCCATGGCCGGGCAATACGTGATTCCCATCGCCTCCGATCCGTTCGGCTTCGGGTGGGACTTGTTCGGCACGAAAAACTACTTCGTCAGGATCGGCCTGGTCGACGCGCGTGCCGTCTGGTACGTATCGGTCGGCGCAATCGTCATCGGGCATGTCGCCGCGGTCTACCTTGCCCACTGCGTCGCACTGCGAGCGTATGCCGACCGGCAGCTCGCACTGAGAAGCCAATGGCCCATGCTCGCCTTGATGGTGTGCTACACGATGACCAGCCTGTGGATCATCGCGCAGCCGATCGTCACGATACGGTGAAGCGGAATCCGCTGGGGTTGTTCAAGGCGTCGAGATGATCAAAGCGGGTAAACTCGCGCGAGAAGACGCCTGATCCGCGGCTCGTTTCGTTGCGCGTGGCAGGCATGAAGGCGTGATCGCGTCTTGTGAAACCCGGTATGCGCGCCGCGGTGGCCGCGCTCGCGGCAGCTCCGGGTTGCGGTCGTCGGGGCGCGAGGATGCCGCTGCGGCGATTCCTTTCCACTGCCAATGGAGGCGCTATGGTTCGCATGTTCGTAAGGCACTCGGTGCGGGAGTACGGAGCATGGAAAAGGGCCTACAACGCGTTCCACAAGGAACGCAGGACCATGGGCGTGAAGCGTCACGCGGTCTATCGGTCGGTGACCAAACCCACCGATGTCACCGTGTCGCACGACTTTCTCACGCTCGGCAGAGCGAAGGCGTTCATGCGCTCGCGTCGATTGAGGGAAGTCATGAAAGCGGCGGGCGTTAGAAGCGCTCCGACCGTCTGGTTCGTCAAGCCGGTCTGACGCCGCGGTGTTGGTGACGCGCGTTGCTCGACGGACGTCGAGGCGGCGCTAGCGGCACGCGGGCTGCGCCCGGATCCAGTCCGCGAGCGCGGCAATCGCCTGATCCGAGGCGCGCGCAAATGCTGCTACCCCGGCGCTCGCGTCGGAACCGGCCGCGGGTTCGGAGAAGCTCCAGCCGCGCGCCGCGACGCGCTGGTTGGCACTCCACAGCATTGCGCGCAACTCGATGCGCGCTTCACCCGCATCTCGAGAAGCGAAAACGTGCGTGAACTCCTGCAGCTCAATCTCCAGCGCGCACGGTGTGCCCGCATTCGGCGGTAACGCGCGTAGCAACTGCTTGCGCAGCATTTCGGGCGGCGGCGCTGCCCACCGGCTGTGCGCGTACGCGGCAAGCTCCGACGGATCGCGCCATGCCAGCCGGTAGCGCATCTCGTCGCCTTCGAACGGAACGCTCGCGCGCACCGAGGTGATCCGGATCGGGGGCAGTTGCGCGCCCGGTGCGGCGATGCCGAGATCGTAAGTCCGCGGCGGCGGCGTGTTCTTGCCGGTTCCCGCGCAGGCCGCAACCAGCGCCGCGGCGACGAGAGGCAGCAAACGCTTCATTCGAATCCGGACTCGCCCGGACCGGGCCGCAGCGCGGGCCGGCCCCAGATCACGCTTTCGGGCTGGCGATCGAGGTCGGCGGCGAGGCGGCCGACGCGCTGCGCGCTGCGCTCGACCGACTCCGCCAGCGCATTGACCCGCGGCAGCGTCTCCTCGCGCAGCGCCCCGGCCGTGCTTTGCGCCTCGGCGCTTAGGCGCCCGATCTGGCCGACGAGCTCGCGCGTGTCGCGCACCAGCTGGCGCGTTTCGCGCGCCAGCTCGGGCAGCGCTTCGGCCGCCTGGTTCACGCGCTCGAGTGCCCGGCGCGCGAGCTGCCGGTTGTCCTCCGCAAGCCAGGCCTCGGCCTGGGTGAGCGTGGCCGGCATGCGCTGGGTGATCTTCTCCAGATTCGTCGCAAGTCGGTCGTGAGAAGCGAGGATCGTGGCGATGCGGTTTCGGTTCTCCGGATTGAGCAAGGCGTTCAGCGAAGCGATCAGCTCGCGCGCCTCGCTCAGCGCGCTCTCGGCGTGGTTTGCGATCGCGTCCATGAAGGAGGGCTTGAGCTGAAGCTCGATCACGCCGTCTTCGGCCTTCGGCGCCGGCTGCGGATCCTTGCCCTCGTCGAGCAGGTGCACGTAGGCGATTCCCGTGATGCCCTCGATGCCGAGCTGCGCATAGGTGCCGCGCGTCAGCGGAAGGCCCTTGTCGACCTCGATCGAGATGAGAATGCGCCGGGCGTCCTTCGGATCGAGTCCGATCGCGGCGACGCGTCCGACCGAGATGCCGCGGTAGCGAACCTGCGCCTGCGCGTTGAGCCCCGTGACCGGCACCGACGAGACGACCCGGTAGGACACGCGCTCGAGCGGCTCCTTCGCAAGCCAGTTCGCCCACGCGATGATGCCGGCCACCAGACCGATCACGAATAGCCCGGTGAGCAGGGTAAAGGCCCGGCTTTCCATGCGCGCTGTCGGTGGGCGCTCAGCCGTGCTCGAGAGCGCGGCGGCCCCGTTCCCCCCCGAAGAAGTTCTGCACGAAAGGATGCTGCAGCTCGCGCACCTCCGCGAGCGACCCGCAGGCGATTATATGCTGATCGGCGAGCATCGCGACCCGGTCGGTGAGCTCGAAGATCGTGTCGAGGTCGTGCGTCACCATCAGGACTGCGAACCGGTGGCGTTTCCGGAGCCGCCGGATCAGGCGCACGAAGCGCTCGGAGCGCTCGGGGTCGAGTCCCGCGGTCGGCTCGTCGAGGATCAGCAGGTCGGGCGACAGCGCCAGCGCGCGCGCGAGCGCCACCCGCTTCACCATGCCGCCCGAGAGGCTCGCCGGCAGCAGCTTGGCGTCGCGCGGGTCGAGCTTCACCTGAGCGAGCTTGGTATGCACGATGGCCCGGATCTCCTCCTCGCTGAGTCCGCCGCGCTCGCGCAACGGAAACGCGATGTTGTCGAACACGCTGAGCGCGGAGTACAAAGCGCCGCCCTGGAACAGCATTCCCATGCGACGCCGCGCGTCGCGCACCCGTTTCGCTCTTGGGTCGTCCCACGATACGCCGAACACCTTGACCGTGCCCGCTTGCGGGCGCTTAAGACCAAGGATCACGCGCAGCAGCTGGGTCTTGCCGCTTCCCGACCCGCCTACCAGCGTCATCACCTCGTCGCGCCGCACGCGCAGGTTGAGGTCGCGGTGCAGGACATGCCCCGGCCCGACCTGGGTGACGAGGTGCTCGATCTCGATGATGTTTTGAGCGGAATCAACCGACATCTTTGAGCAGAACCGCAAAGATTGCGTCGAGGATGATCACGCACGTGATGGCGGCGACTACCGAGCGCGTGACGCCCACCGCAAGGCTGTCGGTGTTCGGCAGGATGCGCAGGCCGAAATGGCAGGCGACGAACGCAACCGTGAACCCGAACGCAACGGATTTCTCGATCCCGATCCAGAAGTTGACCGCCTTCACCGCCCGCGGCAGCGCCTCGAGGAACGCCTCGGGCGCGATGCCGAGGGTGAACTGCGACACTAGCATCGCGCCGCCAATGGCGGCGAGATCGGTGCAGAACGTGACCAGTGGCAGCGCAATGGCCAGCGCGAGCACCTTGGGGAGCACCAGGCGCACGGTAACCGAGACGCCCATCACCGAGAGCGCCTCGATTTCCTCGGTGACGCGCATGACGCCGAGTTGCGCGGTCATCGCAGAGCCCGAGCGGCCCGCCGCGATGATCGAGGCCAGCATCGGGCCGAGCTCGCGCAGCACCCCAACACCCACGATATTGATCACCAGCAGGTCGGCGCCGTAGCGCTTGAGCTGCAGGGCCGAGAGATAGGTCAGCACGATGCCGACCAGAAATCCGACCAGCATGGTCACCGGAAGCGCGGTCACGCCGGCACGGTAAACGCCGGCCGAGATCTCGCGCAACGGAATCTCCGAAGGGCGCCGCAGGAGAACACCGACATCGAGCACCAGCCGCCCGAGCAGCATCGTGGCATCGCGCAGATGCGCAGCGAGCAGCGTCACCGCCTCGCCGATCGATGCGACCGCTCCGAGCGGATCGAAGCGCCGCGGCTCCCCCGGCAGCATGAGGCTCTCGCCGACCTGCTTGAGCATCTGCTGGTGGTCCGGCGTGACCTCGACACGCTCGCACCCGCGGAGCGCACGCGCGAGCCACACTGCGCCCGCGTCGTCGAGGTCCGTGATTCCGGTGAGATCCCAGGCGATGTGCGTCGCCGGCTGGCGAGCGAGCTGGGCGAGACTGCGTACGAGCTCGTCCCGCTGCTCCTTGAGCCCGTTGAAGGTCCACTCGCCGGTGGCGTGAACGCGGGTGGGCACCGGGTCGCGCGCCACCGTCTCGATCTGGAGCGCTGCGTGCGGGCCCGGCATGGCCGACGATGATACCAGCGCGCTTCACCGCTCCGGGGTGTGCGCGGCGGTTCTTGCCGAGTGCGGCTGCGATGACGAGCGCCTGACGGCGCCTATCCGATCGTGCCTCGCAAATATGCCCGCCTGCGACGCTCCGGGAGGCGCTCGATGGCATAGCGCAGCATGGTGCGCGGCATCCTCCGATAGTGCGTGCGCAGGAATGCCTCC
>JBFKUL010000200.1:0-5711 GCA_041635755.1 Burkholderiales bacterium
ATGAACAGCGGAATCGGCGCCAGCGCGAAGTTCTGCACCGAGTCGACGGCGTTGCGCACCAGCTGCATGACGCCGTTCTCGCCGCCCATGAAGATGAAGGCGCCGATCAGGTTGGTGGCGAAGAACGCGAACACCACCGGCAAGCCCAGGGCCATGAAGGCGACCAGGGTGCCGAGCAGCACCAGCAGGATCGCGTACCAGGTCACGACACTAGACGCTTTGTCGCCGCGCCGCCCGCGATGGATCGTCCGGCTTCGCGGAACGCCACGCGAACTCGACGGCGAGGATCAGAAACACCGGGGGCGCGAGCGCAAAGAGATACCACTCCGGAAACACGAAGGTCTCATGCACAACGTTGTTCTGCGAGTACGAGCGCCACAGCACGCGGCAGGCAAACACGAAAAGCACGGTGCAGACGACCGCGCCGAAAGCGTCCGTCACGCGCTGCAGGCCGCTGCGCGCCTGGCGAGGCAATCGCTCGACGACGATCTCGATCGCGATGTGGCCCTGCTCGCGCAGCACCCAGGGCGCGGCGAGAAAGGTGATGGCATAGAGCAGATACTCGGTGACATCGAGCGTCCAGGGCATCGCGAACAGGCGCAGCGTGCGCGAGGCCACGTCCAGGCACACGAGCACCGTCAGGACGCAGAGCATGGCGCCCGCGACGAGCGCGAGCGCATCGATCAGGCGGTCGAGCGCCGAGCGCGGTCGAGCCGGCGGCGTTACCGCGGCCAAGGAAGGTCGCGCGGGGCGCCGTCCGGGCGCCCCGCGTCTTGCCGTTGCGTCACTTGCCGCTGAGCAGCGGGCGGATCTTCTTCACGAACTCCGGCTCGCCCTTGGCGAGATCTTCCCAGTAGATCTCCTCGGCATTGCGTGCGAAGGCATCGCCCATATTGACCACCTGGATACCGGCCGCCTTCTGCGCGGCCTCCTGCTCGGCGCTCTCGGCGGCGCGCCACTTCGGCCATTCGCCCTCGACCCACTCGGCCATGCGCGACAGGCAGGCGCGCTGCTCGCCCTCGAGCCCTTTCCACTTGTCGAGGTTCACCAGGATGGCGACCGCCGCGCTGATGAAGCCCGGGTCGTGGCGCACCTTGGTGTACTTCTGCCAGCCGAAGTCCTGGATGCCCCACAGCGGCCAGCCGTAGCCGTCGACCGCCCCGCGCTCGAGCGCGGTGTAGACCTCGGGCGGCGCCATGCGCACCGGGTTCGCGCCGAGCGACTTGAAGAACGCGTCGTAGATCGGCACCGAGCGCAGCCGGAAGCCGTCGAACTTGCCGCCGCTCGCGGGCTTCGTGGTGTACAGGTGGAACCGTACGCCGTTGAACAGATGCGTCAGGTAATAGGCGTTCAGCTTCTGGTTGTAGGACTCGTTGATCATCGCCCACGCGCCGTTCTTGCGCTGCTCGGCCGATTCGACGCGCGCGACGCTGATCACGTCGCCCGCCGGCACCGCGCCCCGGAAATAATTGGGTGGCCCGTAATGCACGTCGATCACGCCGCTCTTGAGCGCGTTCCACTGCTCGAGCGAGGGCACCGCTTCCGGACCCACTACGCTGATGTTGACCTTGCCCGCGCACTGCTTGTTGGTTTCCTCGACGAAGCGCACGAACTGCTTGGCGACGATCGAGCGCACCGGCAGGAACGACGCGGCCTTCAGCTTGGCTTCTGCCGCACCTGCGGCCGGCGTCATGGCCACGGCCGCAATCGCCGAAGCGCACAGCGTGAGCCGTAGTTGCAATTTCTTCATGGTCTCCTCCTCGTTGGATGCAGCAAAGCCAGTCTATCCATTGCCCCCTACTGCGGCAAGCCGGAGCGCGTCAGCGCCGCGGCTTGCCCGGCGGTGCGAGCAGCTGGAGGTGGCGGAACAGCGCGACGAAGCGCCCGACGAGCTCGCGCTGGTACTCGGAAAGGTCGCGTCCGCGCCAATCGTAAAAGCCTTCGCCCTCGCGGGCGCCGCGGCGACCCTCCTCCATCAGTCGCCGCACGATCGCGGGCGGCTCGTAGCGCGGCGCCTCGAGCGCGCGCGCCATCGCGCCCGAGGCGTAATAGAGGATATCGAGTCCGCCATAGTCGATGAACTCGCACACGCCCATGGCCGTATAGCGCGGTCCGAATCCGGCGCGCACCGCCTTATCGATATCCTCGGGCGTGGCGACGCCTTCTTCCACCAGCCGCGCCGCTTCGTTCATCGCCGCGGCCTGCAGCCGCGGCACGATGAAGCCCGGCGATGGTGCGCAGCGCACCACCACCTTGCCGGCCGATTCGAGCAACGCCTTGATCGACTCGAAGGTCTTCTCTTCGGTCGCCTTCGCCGGGCTCACCTCGACCAGCGGGATCAAGTAGGCGGGGTTCAGGAAGTGCGCATTGATGAAGCGCGCCGGCCGCGAGACCATCCCGGCCAGGGTGTCGGCGAGCATCGACGAGGTGGTCGAGGCGATGATCGCATCGGGCCGTGCATGCACACAGGCACGCGTGAATGCGTCGCGCTTTGCGTCGAGCGTTTCCGTGACGCCCTCGAAGATCACGTCGGCCTCGGCCAGTGCATGCGGCGCCGCTTCGTGCGGCAGCACGCGGATGCGTGCCAGGATCGCCCCGCGATCGGCCTCGGCCAGCACGCCCAGATCGCGCAGCAGCGCGAGGTTCGACGCAATCTCCGCGAGCGCCGTCTCGCCGAGTCGCGCCGCGTCGCGCCCCGGGCGCGGCTTGAAATCGACGATGTCGACGCGGTAGCCCGCATAGGCGAACACGTGGCCGATGCCGCGCCCCATGCGTCCGGCACCGAGCGCCGCGATTCTCATCCCGATCGCGCTCCGGTATGCAGCAGCGCTCGCATCTCCTCGCGCGACAGGCGTGCAAGACCCAGGCTCTCGAGGGTGCGACCGCTTGAGCGCAGGTCGCGGCCAAGCACCGCCGAGCTGAGCGCAAGCAGGCCCCTCGCGACCGGACAGGCGACGCTCGCCCACGCGCACACCGAAACGAGAAACGCAAGCCCTTGCTCGACGTCCTCGCGCATGTAGCGGTGCTCGGCGAACACGATGTGCTCGCGCCAGTCCTTTGAGTCGGTGAGCTTCTGGTGCACTCGCCGCCCGTACATCCACTCCTCGCCATCGGACCGGTAGTGATCCGCCAGCGGGAAATGCGGCGGTGCATAGTTGAGCGCCTCGCGCGCGGCGATGCGTTCGGCGTCGAGCGCATCGGTGACGCGCCGGATCGAGGGTTGCGTGCCCTCCTTGTGGATGTCCCAGCGCTCGAAGTGCTCGAGCGGCCCGGCGTTCATGAGGATGAGCGGCGGGTGGATGATCGGGCCGGCGTTCATCAGCGCCGCCGACAGGGCGTCCTCCACCGGCTCGACCGCAGGGAAGGCGCGCTTCACCACGGCGAAGGCCTGTCGGTGCACGCTTGCCGGGTACACGCCCGTCGGCAGCCGCGTCGCGCGCGCGGTGATCGCCGCCACGGCCGTTCCGTGCTTGCGCGTGAGCCAAGGCAGCGTCCCGGTTTCGGCGAAGGCGAACTGCGCACGGTTGCCCGCCTCGCGCACGATGCGGCTCATCAGCACGCTGCCGAAGGTGCCGGGCGCGAGAAACACGACCTGGCCGTCGGCCAGATGCGGCGCGATGCGTCTCGCATTGTCAGGCTGCGTGAAGGCCGGATCGGGCATGAAGGCGAGCTCGGCACCCGCAAGCGCCTCGCCGACGTCGTCCGTGATCCGCGCAATGCGTACCGCGCGCTCGCCTTTGGCGTCCTTGAGGGTAATGGCGCCGCTCGCGCGCAGCGCCGCGAGCGCATCGGCGTTGCGGCGCCACAAGCGCACCTCGTGGCCCTGCTCGGAGAGGTCGGCGGCCGCGGCGTAGGCGCCGTTGCCGCCGCCCAGAACGGCGATCTTCATGCGTCGATGGGTATCGCAAGGAGCGAGCGCGGATCGTAGCGCAATCGGCGCATACGCGCGCCCGCCTAGTCAGCGAACAGCTCCACCAGGAGATCGCTCAGCCACCGGATCGCGGGATCGCGCTCGAAACGCTCATGCCAGTGCACCCCGACGTCGGCCGGGGGGATCGCAACCGGCGGCGGCAGCGTCTGCAGCCGCCCTTCCTGCGCGAAAGTGCGCGCAATGCGCGAGGGCAGCGTCAGCACCAGGTCGGTGCGCTCGAGCACCATCGGCAGCACGGTGAAGTGCGGCACCCGGAGCGCGATGCGGCGCGTCAGGTCATTGCGCTCGAGCGCCTGCTCGATCACGCGGTGACCGCTGCCCATCGAGGCAACGAGCGCGTGCGAGGCCTCGCGGAACCGGGCGCGCGTTAGTCGCCGGCCGATGACCGGATGGTCTGCGCGCAGCATGCAGACGTAGGGGTCGCGAAACAGCCGCCGCCTGCGCACCGGGTCGCGCAACTCGGGCAGAAAGCCGATGGCCAGATCGAGCGCCCCGGTGGCAAGCGCCTCGGCGATGTCCTCCGGCGCCAGCGACACCGCCTCGAGCTGCACCCCCGGGGCGAGGCGCTGCACGCGCTCGGCCAGCGGCGGCAGGAAGAAGATCTCGCCGATGTCCGACATGTAGAAGCGAAAGCGCCGCACCGAGCTCGCCGGGTCGAAGCCGGCGCCGTCGGCGAGCGCCGACTCGATCAGCGCGAGCGCGCGGTGCACCGGCTCGGCGAGCGTGCGCGCGAGCGGCGTGGGCTGCATGCCCTGCGGCGTGCGCACGAATAGCGGATCGCCGAGCGACTGGCGCAGGCGCGAAAGCGCGTTCGACACCGCTGGCTGGGTGAGCCCGACGCGTGCCGCGGCGGCGGTGACGCCGCGCTCGCGGAGCACCGCGTCGAACACGCGCAGCAGGTTGAGGTCGAGCTCGCTCACATTCATATCGATGATTCATATCATGCTCTTCATCAATTTGACAAATACGTTGGCAGGCGCCTAACCTGCCCGGTCGCGTGCGCCCGCGCGCGACGATCGAGGATGTGGTGATGGAACGCTCATTCAAGGAAGAAGTGGCCAAGCTACAGCTCGGCGAGGGCGAGACCTTCGAGGGCGAGGGCATCCTCGCGGTCACCAAGGCGCTGCTGCAATCGGGCGTGGCCTACGTGGGCGGCTATCAGGGCGCTCCGGTGTCGCACATGATGGACGTGCTGAACGACGGCCGCGACATCATGGACGAGCTCGGCATCCACATCGAGACCAACGCCTCGGAAGCCGGGGCCGCGGCGATGCTCGGCGCCTCGATCAACTACCCGCTACGCGGAGCGGTGACCTTCAAGTCGACCGTGGGCACCAATGTCGCCTCGGACGCGCTCTCCAATCTCGCCTCGGCCGGGGTCAAGGGCGGCGCGCTCATCGTGCTCGGCGAGGACTACGGCGAGGGCGCCTCGATCATCCAGGAGCGCAGCCACGCCTTCGCCATGAAATCGCAGATCTGGCTGCTCGATCCGCGCCCCAACCTGCCGAAGATCGTCGATACCGTCGAGCGTGCCTTCGAGCTCTCCGAGGCTTCCAGCACGCCGGTGATGCTGCAGCTTCGCATCCGCGCCTGCCACGTGCACGGCTCGTTCCGCACCAAGGCGAACCGCGCGCCGCAATTCTCCAAGCGCCGCTTCCTCGAGAACCCGGACTTCGATTACGCGCGCATCTGCCTGCCGCCCTCGACCTACGCACAGGAGAAGCACAAAGTCGAAGTGCGCTGGCCCGCGGCGGTGAAGTACATCCGCGAGCAGCGCCTG
>JBFKUL010000201.1:0-5696 GCA_041635755.1 Burkholderiales bacterium
CTTGCAACGCTGCGCGGGGTCGCGACGATCAATGAGATTGGAGTCGGCGAGGGTCGAGGCGGGGACTCGATGGGTCATCCGCTCGAGGCGCTCGTTTGGCTAGCGAATCATCTCGCGAAAGAGGGCAGGGGGCTGCTGGTGGGCAATGTGGTGCTGACGGGCAGCCTCGTGACCTCGAAATTTGTGACGGCGGGCGATCGCGTCGGATTCGACGCGGGTCCGCTGGGCCGCGTCGGGCTCGACGTCGTCTAGGACTCTCCGGCAGTCCGCGTTAGGACTTGGCGTTCGCCACTATCTGCTTCAGCTCGAACTTCTGAACCTTGCCCATGGCATTCTTTGGCAGCGCATCGAGGAAGATAACGCGGCGAGGGTGCTTGTAACGCGCCAGTCGCTCGACAAACAGATCCAGCACGCCGCGCTCGTCGATGCCCGCTCCGGGCCTGCGCACGATACACGCACAGGCCGCTTCGCCCCACTTCGGATCGTTCAGCGGGATCACCGCCGACTCGGCGATTGCGGCGCAATCTGCAAGCACGTTCTCGAGTTCCGCAGGATAAATGTTCTCGCCGCCCGATATGATCACGTCCTTGGAGCGCCCAACGATCCATAGAAAGCCGTTTGCGTCCCGCCGCCCGAGATCGCCGGTCTTGAACCAGCCCTCGCACATGGCGGCACGGGTTGCTTCAGGATCGTTCCAGTAGCCGCGCATCACGTTGGGCCCCCGCACCCAGACCTCGCCCACGGTTCCACCCGGGACGTCGTGGCCGGTCATGTCAACGATTCTGATCTCGCAATGCACGGCGGCTTTCCCCGCACTCCCGACCATCGCCAGGGCATCCTTTCTCAGCAGCACGGTGGCGATCGGCGCGGTCTCGGTGGAGCCGTAGATCTGGCCTACCGGCACGCCGCGGGCGTGAAAGGCGCGGATCAGGGAATCGGGAACGACCATCGATCCCGAGTTGATCATTTTCAGCGACGACAGATCGGTGCTGAGCCACGCAGGATGGGCAATGATCGCCTGCATCGTGGCCGGCACAAGAATGCTAAGCGTCGGTCGTAGCGTGCCGACGTCCGCGAGCCAGAGACCGGGTTCGAATCGCCGGTGCAGGGTCACCCTACCACCTGCCAGAAGGGCCGGCAGGGTCTGGTTGTTGAGTCCCCCAACATGAAACATCGGCAGCGAATTCAGCACATGGTCGTCCTGCGACAGGTCGTGCGCATGGATCGCGTTGAATCCGTTCCAGAGCAAGGCGCTTTGCTGCAGCACCGCCCCCTTCGGCTTTCCGGTGGTGCCGGAGGTATAGACGATCAGTGCGTCGTCCTGGTCTTGCCCGACGACGCGCGGCTCAGGCCCGCTCTCGCGCCAGCGCTCCTGCATGACTTTGACCTGAACGCCCAGCGTGCGCGCGTGGTCGAGGAATTCGGCCTCGACAAATATCAGTTTGGGTGCGCAGTCCGCGACGATGACGCGATGCTCGGCAACGGTCAGGCGCCAGTTGAGCGGCACCAGGATCGCGCCTAGGCGCGCCAGCGCAAACAACAGGACCAGCATGTCCGGGTTGTTGGTTCCAAGAAAGGCAACGCGATCGCCCTTCACGACTTCGAGTGCGGCGAGGGCCTGCGTGGCCTCCTCGACCCGCTCCCAAAGCATCGCGTAGCTCCACTCGGTCCCGTGGAAATGGAGTGCGATCTTCGAAGGGCAGTGCTCCGCCCAGCGCTCGACGATGCGTGAAAGATTCACCCGTTCAGTCGTCCGCTTCGCCGGGCTCGTAAAGCGCTTCGCGCCCGATGCGATCGAGACACAGCTCGGCCGTCCAGGGCAGCATTAGCGATCCGCATCGGGAATCGCGATACATGCGCTCGAGCGGCAGCGATTTGAGCATCGATTGTCCGCCGCATGTCCGGATCGCCAACCGGCAGACGTCGTTAGCGTTTTCCATGATGGTGAACTGGGTCGCATAGGCGCGCAGCCGAGCGTCCTTGGGCGGGTCGATGCGGGCGTCCTCGAGCATGCGAAGAAAAAGAGCTCGAGTCTGTTCGAGCTTGACGTACATCTCGGCCACGGCAATCTGCTTGGTCGGATACATGCGGCGCTTGACCGGTGGCATGCCTTCGACCTCGCCACGAAGGTATTTCACAGTGAACTCGAAAGCCGCAATTGCAATGCCGAAGTACGTTGGCGAAAGCGTAGTGAACATGTGCGGCCAGCGGCTCGCGGCCTGGAAATAGATGCCGCGCGGCATCATCTGGCCGTCGTCCGGTACGAAGACGTCCTTGAAGACGAGCGTGCGAGAAACCGTGCCGCGCATACCGAGCGGATCCCAGTCGCCCGTGATCGTCAGTCCCGGCGCCTCTCCCGGCACCGCCATGTACAGCGTGTCGCGCATGGTGCGCTCCGCCTTGTCCTCGGTGCACAGCACGCCGTAGTAATGCGCCGCGCCGGAAAGCGAAGCGAAGATCTTCTTGCCGTTGATGAGCCAACCGCCGTCGACCTTCGCGGCAAGCGTCCCAAAAGGCGCCTTGCCTGCCGCCGCCGCGCTGCCCTCGGAGAACGGCTGCGCGTAGATCGCTCCTTGCCCAACGACCCGGCCGAAGTGGACAGCGCAGTGCTGCTCGTGCTCTTTGCGCTGCTCGGGGGTCATGTCCAGATCGTCGGACAGCGCTCCAGGCCAGAGCGTCGAGCAGGCGTGCATATTGAAGGTGAGTGCGGTTGCTCCGCAGTACTTGCCGAGGGTGGCCGAGACCAGCGCGTAGGTTCTGAGGTCCGCGCCGCGACCGCCGAACTTCTCCGGCACGCACAGGCCGAGCAAACCGGCGTCCTTGAGATCGGCATAGTTCTCGAATGGAAAGCTTGCATCGCGGTCATACTGATCGGCGCGCAGCGCGAAGCGTGGTCCCAAGGATTCGGCGATCGAGAGCAGCGCCTTCTGCTTCGCCGTGAGTGAATAGCCGCTGCCTGTGACGGCATAGCGCGGGTCGATCTGGAAATGCGTTACATCCATGTCGTCCTCACAATGAATGACGTGCAAAAAACCCTAATAGCGCCTCGTTGTACGCGTCAGGTTGATCCATCGGCCCGAGGTGACCGCAACCTTCAAGCAAGTGGTATTCAGCGCCGGAGATCTTGTCGGCCATGCGTTTCATGACGGTCGGCGGCGCGGTGCGATCGTCGCTGCCCGCCAGGACCAAAGTCGGCACGCGAATCTGCGCGAGCAGGGCGCGTCGGTCGAAGGTGGTGAGGAGGGCTACCGCCTTGCGGTACGTCGATGCGGGCACGCCGGCCATGATTCGCTCGGCGCGCGCCAACGCTCCAGGCAAGGAGCGTGTACCGCGCATGCCCGGCGTCAACGCCTGCGCCATTTGCGCCATCGATTTTCCCGCATCAAGCGGGCCAAGGCGGGCCTCGATGAACTGACGCTGAAAATTGCCCTCCGAGCCGCCGAAAGCCGGGCTGGTGAAGGACAGCACAAGTGCCGTCACGCGATGCGGAAACCGCGCATAGGTCTCCAGCGCAATAAACCCGCCCATACTGTGCCCGACGAGCACCACGGGCACCGAGCCCAGGTGCCGGACCAAGGCGTCGACGGCGGTCGCGACACGCTCCAGATCGTAGGGCTCCACCGGAGGGCTGTCGCCATATCCGGGGGCGTCCCACGCGACGGCACGATAACCTCGCGAGGCAAAAAACGGGAGTTGCGCCTCCCAGGCCGCGTGCCCCCCGCCAACGCCGTGAAGAAAGAGCAGGGTGACGCCGTCTCTGCCGGCCTCGACGAAAGCGGGCAATGAACTCACGCGAGTTCCCCTTGCAGCACGCCTCGCTCGACCACCGTCCTGTCGTCCAGCTGCACGGTACAGTTGCGGAACGGGAGATCATAGTGGCCAATCGTGTAGCGCCCCGCCACTTCATTGGCACCGGTGGAGTAAAGGAAGTTTCCGGCAAATGCGCGCTGCTCGGTGCCGTTGACGTCCCGGCGGTCGTACATGACGAGCGCGTCCCAGCGAGCACGCGGATTCATGCCCCAGCCGACGTGCGACACGGCATAGGCTTCACGGTCGCCCCAGGCGGCAAAGTAGTTCCGCATCAGCTCGGCATCGAGTCCGTCGCCCTCAATGCGGGTGACATAGTCATTTTCCACGGTGAGTCGAACGGTCGATTCGAGATAGCGCTTGAAAGTCAGATTCAGGTCGCCCGGCGCCATGACGAGTCGGCCATTCACGCTGCCTGCGCGCGGAAAACACAGGCATAGCCCGCCCGGCCAGTGCGACAACGTTCCCGGCTTTTCCGTATAGCCCCAGACACCACCGACGCGGGCCCCTTCGACGCGGATCTCTAGGTCGGTGCCTGCCGGCGATGAAACGGTCATGCGCTTCGCCTCGCGCAGTCGCCGCATCCCTGCCCTCACCTTTTGCTCGTCGGCGGAGGAGGGCGCAAGGCGCTCGAGCACGTCGGGGTGCTCGTTGGAGATATAGAGTACCCGGGCGCCACCCTTCAGAACGGCCGGCAATTCCGGCGCATGCATCAGTCCCTCGATTGTGCAATCGGCAACGAAGGTACTTGTGGCCAACGCCGCAATTACCGGCGCGAAGTCCTGCAGCGCGGTGGATGCGCCTGTCGACCGAATGGGTACAGGGGCGGTTTGGCGCGCGGTAGGAACAACGACGTGGAACGGCCGGGCACCCAGCCGCTGTAGCGCAAGCTCCGCGAGCTGGACGTTCAGCGGCCGCGACTGCGATTCGGAGAGCACCGCGCAAACGTCACCCGGGCCCACCTTGCAACGCGCGAAGACCTCGGCGAAAAGGTCGATCCACTTGCCTTCGATGCGGTCCCCGATCACGGTCATGGCTCCCTAGGCGCTGCGAGTAAGGTTGGCCTCCATGTGCATTTGCGTCATGGAGAAATCCAAGGCTACCGCAAGAGCAGAATCGTTGCGCTTGCCCAGTGTGGAGGAGCGATGTGGCATGCCGGTAGCGGGATTGCAGGCGCAATAGGCCCCTTCGGTTAGAATTGAGTCGCGCGTTTGCTCAAGTGGCGAAAGATGATTGTTTTCGACCTTAAGTGTGCAGCGGGCCACCGCTTCGAGGGATGGTTCGGATCGGCCGAGGATTTCGGCCGGCAGGAATCCCGCGGACTGCTTGCTTGCCCGAGCTGCGGCAACGCCGAAATTGCGCGGGTTCCGTCCGCGACGAGGTTCAATGCAGGATCGGCGGAGACCGGTGGGGGCGAGCGCTCGGAGCCTGCTGTTGCGGCGAATTCCAGCGCGTCTTCCTCTTCAGCAGTAGGCCAAACCCTGTATGCCAAGGTCCTCGACGAGATTCTTAAACATAGCGAAGACGTTGGGCGGGAGTTCCCAGCGGAGGCGCGACGTATCCATAACGACGAGGCGCCAGCGCGCTCGATCCGTGGACTTGCCAGCCAGGAAGAGCACGATGAGTTGGTCGAGGAAGGTATACCCGTTGCAAGGTTGCCAATACCCGACCGAAGCGGCTGGAACTAGTAGTTAGTAGCGATAGAATTGAGCATATGTGTATTATGTTAAATTAAGTTTAGCTTGTACAAGACGCAAGGTCATTCTTCAGTCGACTGCTCCAGCACGCCGCAACAAGGCCTCCACTTCCCCCGCCCCCCGAGCTACAGCGATACTCAAGGCGGTTTCTCCCGCCGGCCCCCGTACCCTGAGATCAGGATCTTCGTACAA
>JBFKUL010000202.1:0-5674 GCA_041635755.1 Burkholderiales bacterium
CAAACGGGGTCGACGCAATGCGAATGCTGGCCGCGTTGATACTGGTGTGCGCAGCCGCGTGCGCCACGTCGGACGAGATCGAAGTCTTTGACGTGTCGCTGAAGACCTCGCCCAAGTTCGATTTCGACGGGCTACTCTGCGGCAAAGTGCGGGAAGAGATCATCATCACGCCGACATTGAGCAGTTTCTTAAGCTCGCACGCCACGCCCCCGGGGTGGGATGAATGCATGCTCGGACGCGGCTGGAAAAAGAAGATGGTGCGTCGCCGGGGCGGAATCTGAGCGCCCGTTCCCGCCATCAAGTCCCGAAGCCGACCCATGACCAGAGGCCATAAAACCGCAACAAGCCTGTTGAGCGGTCTAGGCTTGATCGCCTTCTGCCTCGGCGCGTTGGGACAGGAAGCCCGCACCCCCGATGAGCTTGCAACGCAGGTGGCCTACGCGATCTCGTCCGGCGACGAGCGCCGGCTTGCGTCGCTCGTCGATCACTCGATCGACCCCGCGGCACTGCGCGTCCTCTTGGATCGGTTGATGAAGTTCAGGGGCGCAGAGGGTTTCAAGGTCACCGCAATCGGCGCGTGGAACGACCCGGCGTGGTGGGGCGGTTGGCGGCGCTCCTTTGGGGTCGACGAATTTGCCCAGTCCTGGGCCGAGCGCGTCGTGTTTCCGGTCGAGCCGCTTGGACGCATTACGGTCAGCCAGGCGCCGGCCAACATACCGTTTCGCTGTGCGCTTGGCGTCTTGTACGGACAATTCGGCCAGGGCTATCTGCTGATCCTGGCCAGGAATCGCGAGGACAAGCCGCAGCCGAAGCATCCAGGCAACTGCTTGTAGATCGGCATCCCCGAAGGCAAGTGATGGCGGGCTAGAGCCCGAGCGTCGTCGGCGACACCGCCGGATACGACGCGCTCCAGATCTCCTGGAAGCGTCCGAGCATGGCGAGCGCCTCGGTCTCGTCGTTCAACCCGATCGCGCCGCGGAACAGCCGCGCGACCGGTCGGCGCACGTAGTGGCTCGAGTCGAGCACCATGAAGGCGTCCTGCGCGTGGCGTATCTCCTCGTGCGTGCGGTGCACTTGGATGGCGTGCGAGAACTGCGCCAGTAGCCGCATGGTGCGCGGGCAGAACCGGGTCAGGTGATCCGTGTCGTGCAGCGCGATGTAGACGCGGCGGGTGCGGCTGGCGAGCAGGAAAGCGCGCAGCCGCTCGATGCGCTCCGGAACCTCCAGGCGCGGAGTGGTGAGATCCGGGTCGAAGATGCGCAGTTCGCGCCCATTCTCGCCGAGGAGCCGGTCCACCGCGGCGAGATACTGCGCTTCCGAATCGAAATTCTCGTAGTGCTCCGCCGGTGTCTGATCGTCGCGGGATTCGCTCACGTCGCTCGCTCCAGGTGCACATAGCCGAGCCGATACCAATCGTAGACTAGCGCCGCCGCGGCGCCTCGTGCAAGCCTGCGCGCCGGCACGCGTCGCGTGTCGGCCAGCGTCTCGAGCGCGCGGCGGGCCGCGGCGGGCGGCGTAAACGCCTCACCGTTGATGTAGAAACGCGCACCGCGATAAAGCAGCTGCGTTCTCAGGTCGAGCACCGCGTCGGCGCGCGCCGCGCGCCGCGCGAACGCCCCGGGCGCCAGAGCGCGGCTCGGGCGCATGAACACGACGTGTGGCTTGGGGGTGGTGAGATACTCGCCCAAGAATTCGGCCACGTCGCGCTTGCTCCAGCGCAGCCGCGCGAGCATCGCGTTCGCCGCGGTCGCCAGGTGGGCCGGAACATGCGCGCTACGCGTCGCGGGCTTGAGCCCCGGATCGCGGTAGCGTGCGTCGGGCAGGCCGCGCGCGTGCAGCCAGTCGAGAAAGGCCGCCGCAAGCTCGGCGCCCTGCGGCGCGCGAAAACCGATCGAATAGGTGAAGCAGGGCTCGAGCGCCACGCCCTCGTGCCCCCAGCCCGGCGGCAAGTAGAGCATGTCGCCCGGTTCGAGCAGATACTCGTCATCGGCGCGGAAGTCCTCGATCAGCTTGAGCGGCGCATCGGCGGCGAACACCCAGTCGCGCGGCCGGGCCAGGCGCCAGACGCGCCGGCCCTCGCCCTGCAGCAGGAAGACATCGTAGGAATCGGCGTGCGGGCCGACGCCGCCTCCCGGCGCGGCATAGCTCACCATGACGTCGTCCAGGCGCGCTTGCGGCAGGAAGGCGAAGCGCCGCAGCAGCCGATCGGCGGCCTCGAGGTGCAGATTCAGTCCCTGCACCAGCAAAGTCCAGTCGGTGCTGCCGGCGCGCGCAAGTCGCGTGCGCGTCAGCGGACCGTGCGTCACGCGCCAGCGGTTTCGCGAGCACTCGATAAGGCGCGATTCGACGTCATCGCGCGCCGCGAGCCGCTCGAGCGCGCGCCTCGCGATTACGCCGCGGAATCCGGGCAGTGCACGGCGCACCAGAAGTGGGCGCTTCTGCCAATGAGCGCGCATGAACGCGTGCGGCGTCTGTCCACCCAGCAGGGTATTCTGCATCGCTCGATTATATTGCGGGCAAGGGGCCCGCCCTTGCGCGACAATGCAGCGAGAATTGCTTGTCATTCCAAAAAACAATTGGGCTAGAATCGCCGCACATGTTGCAAATGGGACAACCGGCACCGGCGTTCTCTCTTCCCGACGCCGACATGCAGACGGTGAGCCTCGCGGAGTTCCGGGGCAAGAAGCACGTCGTGCTCTACTTTTATCCGCGCGACGGCACGCCGGGCTGCGTGCTCGAGGCCACCGACTTCTCGGATCACGACGAGCAGTTCGTGCGCCATGACTGCGTGATCCTGGGCGTGTCGCGGGACGACTGCCTGACGCACGCCGAGTTTCGCGACAAGCATGGCCTGTCGATCGGCCTGCTCTCGGACACCGAGGGCGAGGTGTGCCGCAAGTACGGCGTGCTGCAGGAGAAGGAGTTCGAGGGGGTGAAGCGCGAATGCCTGGTGCGCGCCACCTTCGTGATCGACAAGAAGGGCGTGATCCGCCATGCCGAGTACGGCGTCAGCCCGCGCGGCCACGCCACCGAGGTGTTCGACATCGTCAAGACCCTGCGGTGACCGCGATCGCCAAGGACACCGTGGTTTCGCTCGCCATTGAGCTGTTCGACGGCCAAGGTGCGCTGATCCAATCGACCGAGGAGCCGGTGATCTACCTGCATGGGGGCTACGGCGGGCTGCTCGCGGCGCTCGAGCGCGCGCTCGAAGGCCACAGCGCCGGCGAGGCGGTGAAGGTGCACCTGGAGCCCGAGCACGCCTTCGGCGAATATGACGCCGAGCGACTGCGCGTCGAGCCGCGCAGCCGCTACGGCGACGGCCTCGAGCTCGGCATGGAGGTCGAAGACACCCTCGAGGGCTCCGCACCGCGCATCTACACCGTCACCGATCTGGCCGACGACAAGGTGGTGCTCGATGGCAACCATCCGCTGGCCGGCATGGCGCTCAATTTCACCTGCAAGGTACTTGCGGTGCGCGCCGCGAGCGCCGCCGAGGTGGAGCGCGGCGACGCCGATCGCTAGGCGGGCGTTGCCGTCTTCGAGCGTTGCATCGCTACGCGAGGGTCACGCCAAGCCATGACCCGATGGTGTAGGTGAGCGCGCCGGCGCCGGCGCCGATGGCGAGCATGCGCGCCCCCGCGGCGAGCGCCGAGCGTCCGGTGAACAGGCTCGTCGCGGCGCCGACCGTGAACAGCCCGAGCGACGAGACGATGATGGTGGCGGCGAGCGCGTTGTTGCCGCCAGCGGCGAGAAACGGCGCGAGCGGCAGCGCGCTGCCCAGGGCAAAGGCGACGAACGAGGACAGCGCGGCGCCCCAGGGCGAGCCGAGATCGCCCGGATTGAGTCCAAGCTCCTCACGCGTCAGGGTCTCGAGCGCGCGCTCGGGATCGGCAATCAGCTGGCTGGCCTGGCGGCGCGCGTCGGCCGACTCCATGCCGCGCGCCTCGAAAATCAACGCGAGCTCCTCGGCCTCCTCCTCGGGGTAGGTCTCGAGTTCGGCTTTCTCGAGCGCGATCTGGTGCTCGTACATCTCGCGCTGCGAGCGCACCGAGACGTACTCGCCCGCGGCCATCGACAGCGAACCGGCGAGCAGGCCCGCGATGCCGGTGAGCAGGATGATCGTGTTGTCGGTGCCGGCGCCGGCGACGCCGAGAATCAGGCTCGTATTCGACACCAGCCCGTCGTTCACGCCGAACACCGCGGCGCGCAGGCTGCCGCCGCCGGGCGCCGCCTGGTGGCGCTCGCCGAGCTCCTCGTGCTCCGAAGGCAGCGCGCTCGGGCTGCGCGGCGCGGGGCTGGCCGCGTCGCTGCGGTATACCGACATGCCGCGCACTTTCATCGCCACCAGCGCGTGCGAGAGGGCGCGCGGGCCGAGCAGGCGCACCAGTGCTGCGACCAGGCGCGCGCGCGGCGCGGCGCGGAACGGCGGCGAGCTCTCGCCTCGCGCCTCGAGCGCCGCGCGCCAGTGCGTCGACTGCTGCTCGGCGTCGCGCGCGAGCTCCTGGAACAGGCGGCGGCGGCGCGCGTTCGTCTCGCGCGCCGCGATGGCGCGATACAGGTACGCGGCCGTAAGCTCGCCGTCGAGCGATTCGCGTTCCGAGGTCGCGCTGCTCATAGTGGGTGCGCGCTTGAATATCGCCTATTATTGGCGAAACGCGCTCGGGCGCGGGGAGATTTTTCGCATGGCGATGGAAGTCCTGTCCTACGGCATCGGCACGCTGATCGGCTTCGCGCTGATCTTCGGACTGCTGTACCTGTTCATCAGCGACGTCACGCAGAAGAAGCACGCAGTGCTGCGCAACTATCCGGTGATCGGGCGGCTGCGCTACATGTTCGAGGAGCTCGGGGAGTACTTCCGGCAGTACTTCTTCATGGGCGATCGCGAGGAGATGCCCTTCAACCGATCCACGCGCGCCTGGGTGTACCGCCTGGCGAAGAACGAAGGCGGCACGATCGGCTTCGGCTCGACCTATGACATGCATCATCCGGGCGCGCTCATCTTCGTCAATCATCCGTTTCCGGTGCTCGACGAGGAACGCGTCCAGACGCCCTCGCTGCTGCTCGGCGAAGGCTACGCGCGCGAACCCTTCGAGGCGCGCTCGATCGTCAACGTGAGCGGCATGAGCTTCGGCGCCGTTTCGGCGCCCGCGGTGAGCGCACTCTCGCGCGGCGCCGCGCTCGCCGGGTGCTGGGTCGACACCGGGGAGGGCGGACTCTCGCCCTACCACCTGGAGGGCAACTGCGATCTCATCATGCAGATCGGCACCGCCAAGTACGGCGTGCGCGACGCGCAGGGCAACCTCTCCGAGGAGCGCCTGCGCGAGCTCGGCAAGGTCGCGAAAGCCTTCGAGATCAAGCTCTCTCAGGGGGCCAAGCCGGGCAAGGGCGGCGTGCTGCCCGGGGTCAAGGTGACCGCCGAGATCGCGCAGATCCGCGGCATCCCCGAGGGGCGCGACTCGATCAGCCCGAACCGCCACCGCGACATCGCGAACATGAACGAGCTGCTCGATCACGTTGCCTATATCCGCGATCTCACCGGCAGACCGGTCGGCATCAAGACGGCGATCGGAGGCTGGCGCTTCATGAACGAGCTCGGCGACGCCGTTCACCAACGTGGCCTTGACGTCGCGCCGGATTTCCTGGTGATCGATGGCGGCGAGGGCGGCTCGGGCGC
>JBFKUL010000203.1:0-5665 GCA_041635755.1 Burkholderiales bacterium
GCCGGCCCAGGCCTCGGCAAACGTGTTCCTCGCGGTACTGCGCGACACTTTCTCAGGGGAGCCCGATGCGAGCGACCTGATCTTCACGCGCGTCGACCTGTCAAAGCTGTTTCCGGAGCCTGCCGCAGAGTACGTCGAAGCGCATGGCGGGTCGATGCGCCTGCGCAGCGCGGTTCGCGCGCTCGGGCGCGACGGCGCGAGCTTCGTCGTCGCCGGCGAGCGCTACGCGCGTGTCGTGCTGGCATGCGGCCCACACCAGCTCGACGCATTTGCCGGGTCGTTGCCCGAGCTTGCGCCGCTCGCCGAGACCGTGCGGGGCTACGGCCTACAGCCGATCTACACCTGCTACCTGCAGTATCCGGAGCAGGTGCGCCTGCCCGGCCCCCTGCTCGGGCTTGCGCACGGTCTCGTGCAATGGGTGTTCGACCGACGGCTGCTGGCGGGCAGCAACGGCCAGCTCGCCTGCGTCATCAGCGCGCAGGGCGATCACCAGCAGCTGACGCACGAGGCGCTCGCCGAATCCTGTCATCGCGAGCTGGCGCGCGCGCTGCCCGGCCTGCCGGCACCGCTCTGGTCGCAGGTCATCGCCGAGAAGCGCGCCACCATCGCCTGCAACGCAGGAATCACGCGCGTGGGTCCGCGCACGCCGCTCGAGGGGCTGTATCTGGCGGGCGACTACACCGACCCTGAGTATCCGCCCACACTCGAGGCCGCCGTACGCAGCGGCGTGCGCGCAGCAGGGCTCGCCGCGGACCCGTCCTGAGCGTGGCGGAATTGCTTGTGCGCGCCCTTCGCGCACGGTAAGTTCTGCGCCACCTCCCCGACGGGGAACACCGGGTTCGGGACCATGCGCCGCTCGACCGGATTCACGCTCATCGAGCTCGTGATCGTGATTGCGATCCTCGCGGTCCTCGCGGCGGTGGCCGTACCGCGCTATCTCAACCTCCAGGCCGAAGCCTACCGGGCGAGCCTCGCCTCGCACGCGGGCAACTTCGGCAGCGCGCTGCAGATCGTGCGCATGTGCGTGGCGCTGCGACGCACCCCGACCAATGACAACATTCCCTGTTACGTCGGCATCACCGGCGCCGCGCAGATCGACGTGCACGCCACCTCGGGCTATCCCACCGACACCACGGGAAACTCGAATGTCATCGGCACCACGACCGCGGTGGCGCCTCGGGACCGCTGCATGCGGGTATTCAGCACCATCCTCACCTCACCGGCGCCGGTCTGCGCGAATACCGCCGGCTCGCCCTGCATCGCAGGCACGCACCACTTCCGGGTCGAGTCGATCGGCACGGCACAGGTGTGCCGCTACGGCTACTTTCGCGAGACGGGCGGCGCGCCGGTGCGCTGGTTCGACTACGACTCGCTCACCGGCCAGATCACCGTCGTCAACCCCTAGCGCTCAGAGCTCGCGCAGCTTCGCCACCGCCTGATCGATGCGCTCGATCGGGATCACCTCGAGTCCTGAACCGCGCCCCTTGGGCAGGTTGGCCTTCGGGATCAGCGCGCGCTCGAACCCGAGCTTGGCCGCCTCCTTGAGCCGCTCCTGGCCGCGCGGCGCCGGACGCACCTCGCCGGCGAGCCCCACCTCGCCGAACACCACGACCTTGCCGGCGATCGGTCGATCGGCGAGCGAGGACACCACGGCGAGCGACACCGCAAGGTCGGCGGCGGGCTCGGCGATGCGCACGCCCCCCACCGCATTCACGAATACATCCTGGTCCATGGTCGCAATGCCGGCGTGCCGGTGCAGCACGGCGAGCAGCATGGCGAGCCGGTTCTGCTCCAGCCCGACCGAAAGGCGCCGCGGGTTGGGCGCGTGCGCCGCGTCCACCAGCGCCTGAATCTCGACCAGCAGCGGCCGCGTGCCCTCGAGCGTCGCGAGCACGCAGGCGCCGGCAACGTTCTTCGCGTGATGCGACAGAAATAGCGCCGAGGGATTGCTCACCTGGCGCAGCCCGCGGTCGGTCATCGCGAATACCCCGAGCTCGTTCACCGCGCCGAAGCGGTTCTTGATGGCGCGGATCAGGCGAAAGCTGGAGTGCGGGTCGCCCTCGAAATAGAGCACCGTGTCGACGATGTGCTCGAGCACGCGCGGACCTGCGATTGCGCCCTCCTTGGTGACGTGGCCGATCAGCAGCACCGCGATGCCGCTGCGCTTTGCAAGGCGCGTGAGCTGCGCCGCGCACTCGCGCACCTGGGCCACCGAACCCGGCGCGGAGCTGAGCGCATCCGAGTACAACGTCTGGATCGAGTCGATGACCGCGATCTGCGGCTTTTTCGCCTCGAGCGTGGCGAGAATGCGCTCGAGCTGGATCTCGGCGAGCAGGTGCACGCGGCCCGCCTCGAGCGCGAGGCGCCGCGCGCGCAGCGCCACCTGCTCCGCGGACTCCTCGCCGGTGACGTAGAGCGTGCTCGCGGTGCTCTTCGCCGCCGCAGCGAGCGCCTGCAGCAGCAGCGTGGATTTGCCGATGCCCGGGTCGCCGCCGATGAGCGCCACCTGGCCCGCGACCAGGCCGCCGCCGAGCACGCGATCGAGCTCTTCGATGCCAGTGGGCATGCGCGCCAGCTCGCGCGCCTCCACATCGGCAAGCGGCACCGGGATGCTTGCGGGCGCGAGGCCGGCGTAGCGATGCGCCGAGGCCTTTTCGGCAATCGTCTCGGAGAGCGTGCCCGCGGCGCCGCACGAGGGGCAGGTGCCGAACCATTGCAGCGCGCTCGCGCCGCACTCGGCGCACACGTAGGCCGTCTTCGTCTTCGCCACTAGGCGACCTCCTCCACCGGCACGCGCGGCGCCAGTGCGCACAGGAGCTCGTAGCTCAGCGTTCCCGCAGCCGCGGCGACCTCGTCGGCCGACAGGCCCTCGCCCCAGATCGTGACCGGCGTGCCGATGTAGGCCTCCGGGATATCGCTGATGTCCGCGCAGATCATATCCATCGAGACATTGCCCACCGTGCGGGTGCGTCGTCCGTTGACCAGAATCGGGGTGCCGGTGGGCGCATGCCGGGGATAGCCGTCGGCGTAGCCGCACGCGACCACGCCGATGGTCATCTCTTCGGTCGCCTCGAAGCGAAAGCCGTAGCCGACGCGCTCGCCCGGGCGCAAGTGCTGCACGCCGATGAGCTCGGAGCGCAGCGTCATGGCGGGCTCGAGACCCAGCTCGGCCGCGCTCCGGTCCGGGAACGGCGAGCAGCCGTAGAGCATGATCCCCGGACGCACCCAGTCGGCCCGCGTCTGCTCCGCGTAGCGCAGCAGTGCCGCCGAGTTGGCGAGCGAGCGCGGTCCCTCGAGCGCCTGCGTGAGCTCGTTGAACCACTCGAGCTGAGCGCCGACGCCGCTTCGCCCATCGGCGTCGGCGAAGTGCGTCATGAGGGTGAGCTCGCGTACCCGCGGGTGGGCGCGCAGCGCGTTGTAGGCGATGCGCACGTTGTCGACGCCGAAGCCGAGCCGGTTCATGCCGCTGTTCACCTTGAGGTAGACGTCGATCTCGTCTGCGAGCGCGGCCTTCTCCAGGATCTCGACTTGTACGAGGTTGTGGATCACCGGCGTGAGCCGGTACTCGACGAGCAGCGGTACGTCCTCGCGCTTGAAAAAACCCTCGAGCAGCAGAATCGGCTTGGTCTCGCCGGCGACGCGGAGGCGCACCGCCTCCTCGAAGTCGAGCATGGCAAAGCCATCCGCCGCGGCGAGCGCGCGCACGGCGCGCTGCAGGCCATGGCCGTAGGCGTTCGCTTTCGTCACCGCCCAGACCTTGGCGCCGTCGGCATAGCGCTTGGCGAGCGCAAGGTTGCGCGCCAGTGCCGATGCGCGAATCGTGGCTCGTATCGGTCGCGGCATGCGGCGCTATTTCCGGGCAGCCAGGCGCTGGTAAAGCGCCTCCAGCTCTTCGATCGTGTCGCGCGCCGGCTTGCCGTCGACCATGTGCGCATGCAGAAGCGCACCCACCGGGATCAGAAGCTTGCGGCGCACCAGCTGAGGATGCGCGGCGTTCAGTCGGCGGATTGCAGCGAGCACCGTTTCGTCGGTTCCGCTCACGGCTCTTGGACGATTCGAAACACCGGCATCTTGCGCCGCTCGTCCATGAGCTTGAGTGCCTCGACCAGCGCCGCCGCCACGCGCGCGGTCGTTTCCTGCAGGGCCTCCCATTCGGTGCGCGCGGTCTCGATCAGCGCGCCCATGTGCTCGGGCACCGGCCGGTCCTCTTCCATGACCATGTCCTCGAGCATACCGGGCTTCAATTCCGGCCGGAACAACAGACCGTAGCCGAGCGTACCGGCGCGAAACGCGATCGGGCGGCCGCGCTCATCGGCCACCACCGGCACCAGGCCCTCCTCAAGCTCCGCAGCGCCGTTCACCATCACCAGCACGCGGCGTCCTGCCACGGCCTGTGCAAGCGGATCGTCGGCCACCAGCGCGCGCGCCGTAACGAAGCGCGCGTCGTGCTCGGGTTCGCGCTGAAGCGTCGCGCCGTGCGCGGCCGCCAGCACGTGCGCGCCGAAGCCGAGGCCGACCACCGGACGCCGCGCGTTCCCGAAGCTGCGCACCAGGCGCAGCTCGTCGTCGAGCCACGGGCAGTGCTCGCGATCCGCTGCGGCATGCGCCGCACCGAGCAGCCAAAGCGCGTCGAACTGGGTCGGTGTTCCCGCAACATCCTGCCCCGAAACCGGGCGAACGTACTGGAAGCCGATGCCGCGTGCCTCCCACTGCGGTTCGAGCGCGCCGAAGAACTCCGCAAAGCTGTGCTGCACGGCTAGAAAGCGCTTCACGCCTCAGCCCGTTTGCCGCGCCGCGAGCCGCTCTTTTGCGAACTGGACGAACGTATTGACCAGCCGCGAGCGGAACCGCTCCTTCGGATACACCACCGAGAAGTTGCGGATCAGCCGCGGCGAGAGCGGGATGCGCACCAGCTGGCGGAGCTGGGTTTCCTTCGACACCGTGGCGCGAGACAGGATCGCGAAGCCCAGGCCGGTCGCGACCAGCCCCTTGATCGCCTCCGGGCTGCCGAGCTCCATCTCCACGTTCAGCGATTCGGGCTTGATGCCTGCGGTCTGGAAGTATTGATCGGTCACCTCGCGAGTCCCCGAGCCGCGCTCGCGGCTGATGATCGGGTATTGCGCCAGCTGCTTGGGCGTGGCCGACTTGAGGCGCGCAAGCGGGTGCGTCGCCGCGCACACCGCCTGCAGCTCGTCTTCGCACACCACGTCGGTGAGCACCGTCGCGAGGTGCGAGGGCGCTTCGATCAGGCCGATGTCGAGCGTATGCTCGGCGACGCGGCTCTCGACCGTCTCGGAGTTGGCGACGAACAGGCGCGGCGCGACCTTCGCGAACTTCCCCTTGAATTCGCCCAGTACTTGCGGCAGCAGGAACTCGGCGATCGTCGTGCTTGCGCCGATCAGCAGCGGCCCGGCGATCTGGCCGGTCATCTCTTTCAGGCGCGTGTCCAGTTCCGCGGAAAGCGCGAGAATGCGCTCGGCGTAATCGAGCACGATCTCGCCCGCTGGCGTAAGCGAGATGCGGCCGTGGCCGCGATCGAACAGTCGCGAGTTGAAGTGCTCCTCGAGCTGCTTGATCTGGAACGTCACGGCAGGCTGCGTCATGAACAGCGCCTCGGCCGCCTTGGTGAACGACAGTTGCTTGGCTACGGCATGGAACACCTGCA
>JBFKUL010000204.1:0-5596 GCA_041635755.1 Burkholderiales bacterium
CGGCAGCCTCAAGGAAACCGATGCGGCGCTGCAGGCGGCGGACCAAGCGTCGAAGATGCTGGAACGTACCGATGAGCGCAGGTGGGAGCCGCTCGTGCAACGCGTTTACGCCGACCTGCTCATCGGGCGCAATGACGAACGCGCCGCGGCGTATCTTCGATCCGCCCTCGACTGCGCGCGACGCCAAGACGCAGTCGCTTTCGAGCTGACGGCGGCCTACAGGCTCGCGCGGCTATGGCGCGATCAAGGGCGCCGCGAAGACGCCCGCGCATTGCTCGTGCCCATCTACAGGCGTATCACCAAAGGCAGCGATACGCCCGATCTCGTCAAGGCAAAGACGTTGATTGACGAGCTGTCCTGACTCCTTGACGCCCCGCCTTTGCACCGCATGCGTTCCCGGGGGAAAATGTAAAGCATTCCCGCCAGCGCAAGGTCCCGGAGTTTCATGAGCGACATTCACTGGGGACTCGATTCTTTGCAACGGCACGCAAAGCTTGCAGTCGCCTCTTTCGCGCAAAGGGTTATAGCGGCCGAAGCACGACGTTCGCTTCCGGCCGTGAACGACCGGCGCCACCGAAATCACCGGCTGGACGATTGAACCAAACTCCCAAATCCGTCAAGAACGGGCGCATGAGCGCGGGTCGATTCGCCGCGACGTTGCGCCCGGCACACGCGCTCTGCGAGCTCGTCGGCGAGGCCGCGCTGACGCAGATTCGCAAGCTCTTTCAGTTGGCCGCGCTCGTATCCAGCGTGCTGAGCGCCGCCGTGCAGCCGATGACTTGGCGGCGCACGCTCCGCAGGCCACTGGCGCGCCAGATCCTGTCCTCGGGTGTGGAGGCGAGCGCTTTGGTCGCCTTTCTCGCGATTGCGTTCGGCATTCTGCTGGTCGCGCAGTATCAGCTCTGGCTCGGCGACGTCGTTCAATCGCGCTGGCTCGGCCCGGTGCTGAATGCGGTGGTCGTGCGCGAACTCGGGCCGATCCTGGTCAATCTGGTCGTCATTGCCCGAAGCGGCGGCACCATGGCCTCCGAGCTTGCCCTGGTGCACGTGTCCGGCGAGGATCGCGTCGCCGAAGGACAGGGGCTGGACCCGGTCCGTTACTTCGTGGTTCCGCGCGTCGTCGCCTTGATCATTTCGGTCGTCTGCCTGACCACGCTCCTCATCGCGTTTTCGTTTCTCACCGTCTACGTCTTCGGCCAATGGATCGGCGTGAAGACCGGCACATTCCAGGAATTCGCGCACGGTACGCTCAGCGCCCTTACGGTTGCCGACGTCGTCAGCCTGACGTTGAAAAGCACCATTCCACCGCTCCTGACCGGCTGCATCTGCTGTCTCGAGGGGTTCGGCGCCGACGACACCGCCACAGGCGTTCCCCGCGCCGCCCGCATCGCGGTTCAGCGCTCGGTCGTCGCGTTGTTCGCGGTAATCGCATGCATATCGCTCTGGGCGTACTTCTAGGATGCTTGCGCGCCGCGCCACCGCCGAAGGGTCGACCTGACATGAGCGACACGGTTCTCGAGTTCCGGCAGGCGACGGTGGAAGGGGGACACCTTTACGACACCGCCATTTGGCAAGTGAGCTTGCGCCTGGCGCGCGGCGAGCTCGCGCTGGTGTGCTTGGAGGCCGGGCATCTACGCACCCCGCTGGCGGACGCGGCACAAGGACTCGCCGAGCTGCTGCAGGGCAGCGTGCATTTCATGGGCGAGCCCTGGACCAGCATGTCGTTCGGCAAGAGACTCGCCGCGCGCGCGCTGATCGGGCGCGTGTTCGAGGAGCCCGGCTGGATCAGCGAGCTCGATATGGACGAGAACATCACCCTGTTGCAGCAGCACCATTCGAGTCGAACGCTGGCGAGCATCAACGATGAAGCCTCGGAGCTGGCGCGGCGCTTTTCGCTCCCAGGGCTTCCGCTCGGAAGGCCGTCCCAGATGCGCGCGCCGGATCTGCGCCGGGCGGCGTGCGTGCGTGCTTTTCTCGGCGAGCCGGAGCTGCTGATCCTCGAGCGGCCCACAACCGGCATATATCCTGAGATCATGCCTGCGTTGATTGCGAGCGTCCGAGCGGCGCGGGCGCGCGGCGCGGCGGTGCTGTGGACTACCGACAATCCGGACGAGTTGCACGATCCCGGCATCAAACCCACCATGACCTGCACCATGACGGGGTCGCAGATGAGCATCCTTGCGGGAGGATAAGTCATGCCGAAACCTTTGAAAGTCACGCGGGCGAACGAGATCGTGGGCCTGTTCATTCTGCTGGCGGTCGCCGTCGCGGTCGCGACGCTGTTCCTGGGCCCGCAGACGCAGCGCTGGTTCACGCCCACCCGCACGATCGCGATCCACCTGCCGCCGGAAGGTTCGCTCGGACTGCGCCGGGGCGGCGAGGTGCAGATCCTGGGCTCGGTCGTCGGCACGGTCGACGACATCATCGTTACCGAAGCGGGTGCGATGGAGGCGAAGGTCAGCATCCAGGGCGACTTCATCCGCTTCGTGCGCGCCGATTCCCGGGCGATCATCCGCAAGCCGCTCGGCATCGGCGATGCCGAGATCGAGATCACCCGGGGTACGGGTGCGCCGCTTCCCCCGGTCGGCGCCTCGCTTCAAAGCGAAGCGGACAAGGCACCCACCGCGATCATGGAGGAGACCTTGGCGATCGTTCGCGAAGAGGCCTTGCCCACGATCAGGGAATTGCGCGGCGCCATTACCGAGTTCACCAAGCTCGCCGCGGAGCTGCGCGGCCAGCAGGCGGGAATTACGCAGGCGCTGCGCCACGTGAACCGGGTGGGCACGCAGCTCGAGCGAGGCGAAGGCCTGGCCACCATGCTGATCACCGATCCGAAGCCCGCGGCCGAGCTGCGGGCCGCCTTGCCGAAGCTGAACAGCGCGCTCGACGAGTTGCGCGCGACGCTGGTGGGCGCAAAAGCGCTGGCCGACCGCCTGCCGCAGGTCGGCGAGGACATGCAGGAAGCGATGAAGAATGCCCGCCTCGCTTCCGCCGATGCCCGACGGCTGGTGGCTTCGCTGCCCGAGCTGGAAGATTCCGCCAGGCGCGCCTTCGATGCGACGCCGGGCGTGCTGCTGCAGAGCCAGGAAACCTTGCACCAGATCCAGCGCCTGACCGAAGGCGTGCAACGCAGCTGGCTGGTGCGCGACTACATGGATGCGCCGCCAAGCGGCAGCCGGCTGAGCAGCGAGCGGGTGGGAACCGAACGATGAGGGCTCGCGGAGAGATCGCGCGCCGCGGTCTTCTCGCCCTAGTGATCGGCCTGACGGTCTCCTGTGCCGCCCCGCCGCAGAAACCCAGGGCCCCCGCCGCCGAATCTCAGGTGACGCAGGCCTTCGCGGTAGCGCGGCGGGCCTATGAGCGGGGCGATTTCGCCCAAGCGCAGGCCCTGTACCGCCAGGCGCTGACGCGCGCGCGCGCCATCGACCACGCCGCGCTCGCCGCGGACGCGGCGTACAACCTCGCCGTGAGCGAGATCGCGCTGCAAAACTACGACGCCGCCGAGCAGCTGCTGCGCGAAGCCGGCTACGATGCCGCTCGCGCGTCGACGGATACCATCGAACCCCTTTTGTTGCGCGCGAAGGTTGCGGTCCTGCGCGGACGGCCGACCGAAGCCATCGCACTCGCCAACCAGGTTATCGCTTCCGGTGCTGCCCCCGAGCTGCGTCACCAGGCGACGCTCCTTCGCGGGCAGATCCACGCCGAATCCGGCGATCTCGCAGCGGCGCGCGCAGACCTGCGCGCGGCGGCTCCGCTTGACGCCTCCTCGGCCGCCGCGCTCGCGCCTGCCCTGGCCGCCGACGCGAAGAAGCTCGAGGGCACGATCGCCCGGCGCAACGGCGACAGCGTCGCCGCGGCGCAGCTCTTCGATGCGGAAGCCGAACTGCTACGCGCCGCGCTTCGCTACCGGGACATGGCGCACGCCCTCGCTCGCGCCGCCGACGCCTACCTCATGGCGGGAAACGCGGCGCCGGCGGCAGAGCGGTTTTTTCTCGCCGCCCGCAGCCTGGACGGGTTAGGCGATGCCACCGCCGCGAGAAAGCATCTTGAGTCGAGCCTGGCCGCGGCCGCACGAGCCGGCGATGCGGGCGCGAGCGCGAGGGCGCGCGCGCTGCTCGACGAGATCAGCCGGCGCGCCGCCCCCTGAGCAGGTAGGTCGCGACCTCGCCCTGCCCCCGGACGTAGAACTCTCCGCGAGGCTCGAACAGGTATTTGTCTTCGAGCAGCGCGTGGGTCGCCTCGCTCACCTGTATGCCGCCCGAGACCCCGAGCGCCTCCATCTGACCCGCCATGTCGACCGACGGACCCCAGAGGTCGTAGGCCAGCTTGTGGATGCCGACGACGCCGGCGATCGTCGGGCCCGAGTGCACGCCGATGCGCACGCTGAACGGCTTGCGTGAGCCAGTCGCGATGCCGGTGATCTCGCGCTGCATGGCGAGCGAGAGCTCGGCGGCGGCCTCGGCGTGATCGGGCCGCGGCGTCGGCAGCCCGCACACCGCCAGGTAGGAATTGCTGATCGTCTTGATCTTCTGCACCCCGGCCCGCTCCGCCAGCCGGTCGAACAGCGAGAACACCTCGTTCAGCAGCTTGATGATCTCCGTCGGCGGCCTCGATCCGACGACTTCCCAAAAGTCATCGACGTTGCATAGGAGGATGGTCGCTTCGGGATATTCCTCGACGATCGTGGCATGCGGATCGGCGCGCAGCCGATCCGCCACCGGCTTTGGGAAAAGGCTCAACAGCAGCCGCTCGGCCTCGCTCTTGGCGCGTCGCAGCGACAACAAGGCCTCGACCTGGCGGCCGAGCGCCAGCAACGACTCGCGCTGCGCCTTGTCGAGCGTCCTCGGCACCCGGTCGATCACGCAGAGCGTCCCCATTGCATGACCCGCGGGCGTGATCAGCGGCGTGCCCGCGTAGAACCGGATATTCGGATCCGACTTGACCAGCGGATTGTCGGCGAAACGCTCGTCGGCCTTGGCATCGTTCACCACCATCAGCTCGGGCTTCAGGATCGCGTGCGCGCAAAACGCCACGTCGCGCGGGGTCTCGGAGACTTCCAGTCCGACCCGCGCTTTGAAGTACTGCCGGTCCTGGTCGACCAGCGACACCAGCGCAATCGGCGTGCCACAGATCTTGGAGGCCAGGTAGACCAGGTCGTCGTATTCGGATTCCGCGAGCGTGTCGAGAATCCTGTACTGACGCAATTCGTCCAGCCGCTCCTTCTCGTCCGCCGGGAGAGGCGCGCTCATTGGTTGCTCCATGAAACCCGGTCGCGTTCGTTGCATTTCATTCTAGTACGTATCGTTTTCCCTCGCCGCCGAAAAGCATGGCATTCAGCCCGGCATACGTCGCGCGCAGCGCATGGTGCCTGAACACCGCCGTCAAACGATCAATCGCGTGCGCCAACGATTGCCCTGCGCGACGCTCGACGTGCTGCATCGGGTTCTCGCTTTCGCAAAGCGCGTCGATAGACACCAAGCGCGTTCGCGATCGGCCCGCGCGCGCGAGAAACCCGGCGCCTAAAGATCGCCGAGATTGTCGCGGCGCTGTTTCTGGTCGAGCGCGAGCACCATCAGGGCAAGCTGCGGCGCAGCGA
>JBFKUL010000205.1:0-5583 GCA_041635755.1 Burkholderiales bacterium
CGGCGTGCCCCTCGCACTGCTGCTGGTTCTTTGCTATCTCGGCCTGCTGCTCGTGGGCTATGTGACCGCCGGCATCGCACTGGGCGCCGCGGCGCTCGAGCGTTGGAGCGCCGAGCGAGCAAAACGCACCGGCTGGCGCGCCGCGGCGGCGGCGGCGGCGATCCTGCTGATCGCGCTGTTCGCGTGGGTGCCGTTCCTCGGCGCTCTGGTCGCGTTCGTGGCGCTGCTCGTCGGTATGGGGGCGATCCTGCTCCAGCTTAGGCGCACGCTGCCGCAGCCTTGAGGCGATGGCGCGACGCATGGCATATTGACCGATCGTTCCACACCGAGGTATGGTGTATCGAGGAGTTTGCTCATGCCCTGGGAAAAAAAATACGACGAAAGCGAGGTGCTCGAGCGCGCCATGCAAGCGTTCTGGGCGCGCGGCTACGAGGCGACCTCGATGAGCGACCTGGTCGAGGCCACCGGCATCAACCGGGGCAGCATCTACGCGGCGTTCACCGACAAGCGCACGCTGTTCATGCGGGCGCTGCGCCACTACGACCGCATCCACCGGGCCGATTTTCTCGAGCGCATCGCCGCCAAACACGCACCGAGGGAGGCCATCGTCGAGGCGTTCGAGTGCGCGGCTCGGAACACCGGCCGGCGTGGAACGCCCGCCGGTTGCCTGCTCGTAAACACCGCGCTCGAAGTATCGCCGCACGACGCTGAAGTGCGCGCATTCGTCGGTGCCTGCGTAGGACAGGTCGAAGCGTTCTTCTTCACGATGATCGAGGCGGCGAAGAAGGAGGGCACAATCCGCAACTCCATTTCTTCCCGCGAAACCGCGCAAGCGCTGCTCGGTCTTTTTCTCGGCTTGCGCGTGCTTACGCGCTCGAGTGCGGGCAAGAGCGCCGTTCAAGCCATCACATCCCAGGCCAGGATGATGCTGGGCTAAAAAAATTTGGCCATTCTGGAACGATCGTTCAACAACCCGAGGAGGTTCCATGAGCGTTTCCTACGTAGAGCGAGACAAGGCGGACAAAACGACGCTGGCTTTTTACGACAAGGCCGAAGAGCGGTTCAAGGCGCTGCTGAACATCTTTAAGGTGTTCGGTCACCATCCGGAGTACGGCACCGTGTTCACCGATCTTATTATGGCGGTGCTCAAGGACGGCGTGCTGGACTGGAAGACCAAGGAGCTGCTGATTCTGAAAGCCACCCAGCGCAACAACTGCCAGTACTGCGTCGTCCAGCACGAGCGGGTCTCGAACATGCTGGGCATCACGAACGAGAAGATCGCCGACCTCGACGGCGAGAAGTACAGAAAGAGCAAACATTTCACCGAAGGCGAGAAGGCGCTGCTCGACCTGACCGTGCAGATCGGCGAGGACGCCAACCGGGTCTCGAAAGAGCTCTGGACGCGGCTCAAGAAACATTGGACCGAGCCGCAGATCGTCGACGCGGTGTTCGTCATCACGATCTACATCGCCGTCTCGAAGTTCGGCGACGCGCTCGGGGTTGAGCTCGAGTCGATGTTCGACGGCGTCAAGCCCATTCTGCACGTTGTGCACTGACGGGAACCGGCGCGGGCCGTGAGGTCCGCGCTTCGACGCCGTAAGGCTTGCCATGTCCGATATTGAAATCTTCACCGGGCCGGGCTGCACCTATTGCGAGGCGGCCAAGGCCCTGCTCAACGAGCGCAAGCTGCCGTTCCGTGAGCGCGACGTGAGCGATCCGGCGGTGCTGGCGGAGTTTCAGCAACGGTTGCCGCGCGTGCGGGCGATACCGCAGGTTTTCGCCGACGGCGAACATCTCGGCGGCGTCGACGACCTAAAACTGTGGCTGCAGCAGGCCGTGTAAGGAGTTGGCGGCATCCGGGGTCTTACGCAGCGGTCGGGTGTACGTCTGCTTGCGGCGGACCGGCCGACACCATCCCATGAGAACGGAGAAGCCAGCCATGCAACCAAGCCTCGTCCCGGCCGCCCGAACCCTGCTCGTTTCCATAGTCGTACTTGGCCTTGCCGGCTGCGCGGCTTTGCGTGGCGGCGGGGAGCTGGTCGCATCGGTGACCAAGGCGCCGATCGACGCCGATGGCAACGTCGCCGGCAGGCCGGCGGATTTCGTCATCAACCTGTCGGGCGACATGGCGCCCGAATCGCCGGGGCGCGCCCTTGCCAAGGGCGGCTGGGTGAAGATCGAATTTCCGCCCGAATTCAAGCGCACGAACGTGCCGCTGGTTCCGCGTTTCGCGCCCGGAAAATGTCCGGCGAGCTGCGCGGCCGCGATCCTGCTGCAGGGTTGGCCACAGCAGCCGATTCCGCTGAACCAGTACGAGGCGCGCTTCGAAGGCAGTCACACGCTGGTGATCGCCGCCACCGAGGACATCCGCGCCAACCCGCCTTCCGACCCCGGCATCAAGCAAATCCACCTGATGGCGACCGCCTTCAGCAACCCGCCGGCGGGCGATTACCGCATCCGCGTTTCGGCGCAGACGGGGCCGGGCGGCGCGATCGAATCTGGCAGCGGCACGCTCACGATACACTCCTCAGTGCGGCCCTCGATCAACGTTACCTCGGTGTTCGCCACGCCGAAGCCGCCGCGGCCGAACCTCATCTACCAGAGCACCTCGGTCGGCATGGATGCACCGTTCGCCTTCGACTTCCTTCTGTGGGACGCCGACGGCCTGCCGCTGAACAACGTGGTCATCGCGCCCGCCGACCGCAGCCGTTTCCCGCGCTATACGGGCGGGCTTCTCAAGCAGGGTGAGCGGGTGGTCGGAGGCATCATCGGCAGCGCGCCGGTGGGCGCTACCGGGCAGCGCGCCTGGACCGATGCGCCGTCGCGAGAAGTGCAAGCGCCGATCACCGGAATCCCCGTCTCGCACCTCCGGGTGCGCTTCCAGGCGGGGTCAAAACCTGGGAACTATGCGCCGACCTTTGAGCTGCTGAACGGTAACGCGCAGCAAATGATCGTTCGGGTCCGTTAACGCGTTGGCTAATGCGTCGGCTCGAGCACAACGCTAATTCGCGGCCCGTGCGACGAAGCCCTCGAGGGACACTGTGTGCCGGCCGGTGCGATCCGAGTGCCGGATGCAGTACTTGGTCGGGTAAGCGCCCGCCAGTTGCCACGCGCTCGGCTGCTTGATGGGCGCACACATCCTGGGATTGCTGGCGAGGAATTCGCGGGTGATCATCGGCTCGTAAAAGCTGATGCGGCCGTCGTCCGACCCGAAAATGAACGTGTGGGTGAATTTCGGTCCGCCCTTGGCCAGCTCGGGCGCCTTGGAGTTGATCAGGTGGTTGCCCATTGCCGGCACCGCGGCGCCGACATCGATGTGGTCGCGGTGCAGGTACTTCGCCGGAACCGGGCGGGTGGCCTTCTTGAAGTCCTCGCAGTCGATCAGCTCGCCGCACGTGCCGGGCCGCAACGTCATTACCGCCTCGCGCGGCGCGATATAGAAGTGAAAATCGAAATGCGGCTCGCTCCAGGGTGGCGGCGCGGGCGCCACATGGCCATGCGGATTCCAGTTCACGCCCACCCAGTTGAACGGTGACACCGCCTTGGTCGCATCGCCCTGCGGCA
This sequence comes from Burkholderiales bacterium, assembly GCA_041635755.1. Classification (GTDB taxonomy): domain Bacteria; phylum Pseudomonadota; class Gammaproteobacteria; order Burkholderiales; family SG8-39; genus JBFKUL01. The sequence goes on from JBFKUL010000205.1 coordinate 3,565, forward strand.
ATGCGAACACGAGCTCGTAGTCTCCAAGGCATTCCTCCGGCGCATCGATCTTGCCGTTGCCGTTCTTGTCGAAGCACCGGCTAGTGGGATTCGGCTGCGCCGGCAATCCCTCGAGCGCGCCCTTCGTCATGCTCACGCCGAGGGCGAGCGGGTGGCCTTTCGCATCGAGCGCGACGTAGACCCACGCCGATCCCTTGCCGAGCGTCTGGGCTTCCGAAACGAACACCTTTGTCTCCGACGCGCTGGTCATCAAGGCGTTGCTTCCCAGCCACGTCGCTGCCGCAATTGCGGCGATCCATGCCGATCCGCGTTGTCTCACGATGTTCTCCCTTGTCGAGACTGCAAGCGGAGCCCGTCGCCCCGTCCCTGTTCTTTTCGAATCACCGTGCATCGCGCAGGGTCTTGTCATTATCGGCGCGCGGCACGCCGCGGCATGATATCGCTTTCGCGACGGCCTTGACACCGGTCCGCACGGCGGCGCCGGGACGCTAAACTGGCGCGCATGTCCCGCTCGATTGCGGCGTTCTGTGCGCTTGCCTTCTGCATGCTTTCCGCCTCCATAGCCGCTGCGCCCGGCCAATCACCCACGCTCGAGCAGGGTGTGTCCCGCGAGCTGGCGCGCTGGCGCGTGGCGCACTACCGCGACGTGCGCTACGCGCTCGCGATCCGGCTCACTCAAGGGGCGCCGACGCTTACCGGGCGGCTCGAGCTGCGCGTGACGCTGCCCGCGCGGCCCATCGACCTGGTGCTCGACTGGCGGCCGGCGGAGAAGGGTGCGGCGGTGCGCGAGGTGCGTGTGAACGGCAAGCCGTACGCGCCACGTCTCGAAGCCGAGCACCTCGTCATCGCGCGCACCGCCCTGCGCGGCGGCGAAAATACCGTCGCGCTCGAATTTGAATCGCCCGTGGCGGTGGCCGGAGCCGCGGTAACGCGCTACCTCGACCGCGAGGATGGCTCGGAGTATCTCTACACCCTGCTCGTGCCCTCGGATGCGAGCACGATGTTTCCCTGTTTCGACCAGCCCGACCTGAAGGCGCGCTTCAAGCTCGCGCTCGAGCTGCCCGCGGGCTGGCGGGCAGTCGCCAATGCGCCGGCGCTCAGCGGGGGCGAAGGGCGCGCGGCGTTCGAGGAAACCGAGCCGCTCTCGACGTATCTGTTTGCGTTTGCCGCCGGCCCGTTCGAGACGCTCAACGAGCCCGGGCACGAGCAGGGCGTGCGGCTTTTCGTGCGCCGCTCGCAGCTCGCGCGCGCGAAGGCCCACGCGGCAGAGGCGCTGCGGCTGAACCGCGAATCGGTGGCGTTCTTTGCGCGCGAGTTCGACCGGCCGTTTCCGTTTGCAAAATACGACCTGGTGCTGATTCCCGAGCTCGCCTACGGCGGCATGGAGCACGCCGGCGCCACCTTTCTGAACGAGCAGGCGGTGCTCTTTCCCTCGGCGCCGAGCCGCGCCGATCTGCTGCGCCGCGCAAGCCTGATCTTCCACGAAACCTCGCACCAGTGGTTCGGCGACCTGGTCACGATGCGCTGGTTCGACGACCTGTGGCTCAAGGAGGGTTTCGCCAACCTGATGGCGGCCAAGGCCGCCGCGGCGATCGTGCCCGAGCTCGAGCCCTGGAGCGCGTTCCATGCGCTCAAGACGAGCGCTTACCGCACGGATGTCACGCGCGGTACCACGGCGATCTGGCAGCCGCTCGAGAATCTCTCGGCGGCGAAATCCGCCTACGGCGCGATCGTCTACTCGAAAGGCCCGGCGGTGCTGCGCCAAGCCGAGTTCTATCTCGGCGAGGCGCAGTTCCGCAGCGCGGTGCGCGATTTTCTGCGTCGCCATGCCTACGGCGCCGCCGACTGGGGCGACCTGGTGCGTGCGCTCGAGCGCGCGAGCGGGCGAAAGCTCACGCGTTGGGCGCAGGCCTGGGTACGCCGCCCCGGTATGCCCGCGATCGAGCTGCGTCGAAGGGGCGCAGGCGTCGAGCTCGTGCAGCGCGACACGCTCGGGAGCGACGCGCTCTGGCCCATGCA
>JBFKUL010000206.1:0-5564 GCA_041635755.1 Burkholderiales bacterium
AAAGCCGTCGCAAGGTTCGCATGCTGATGCAACGCTGGGGCGAGCGGTCGCACCCTAACAGCCGGTTGCAGGCGACGCACCAAAAGCGGCGCGCGCCTGAACCGGAACGTTAGAGTTGACCATGGGTGACCACTCCAGCAAGGTCAAATGGACTGCGGTCAATTCAACCACGGCGAAACATCTCAGCGAACTGACTGCCTCGCCTGGGCTTGTCTATCCCGTCGCCTCAAATGCGATTCCCGATCAGCCCAAGGAAGTACCGGGTGTCGTCAAGTTCTACGTAAGCTCATACGCTAAGCCCATCCCGCTCAATCAGGATGCAACTGCAGGCGGAGAGATTGCACTGGTGCGGCATGATGGAGACACCGCGAAAGCGTACAACTACCTCTTCGCGACATCCTCAAACGGCATTGTGTGCTACACGGGGCCGCACAAAGATTATGCGTCGCATCACTTTGCGTCTTCCACGGCTGTTCCGATCGAAAGCCTGTTCGGTCATCCGCTCACCAAGGGTAAGACGTGAACCCTAACCCCCCCAAGGGTCAACGCGGCCGCGCGCGCCGGTTATGAACACTATGCTAGGAGTCGGCTTTCGTCGGTACGGCGCAGCCGCGCAAGGCCGAGCGGCGCCGTTCTTACAATCGAATCACCGGCCTACGCCGCTGGCCGCGAGGCAATGAGGATCTTGCCGCTGCCCTCGACCGCGACCTCGCCTTTCTGGTTTTTCGACACGCAGCTCATGACCACGATGCCGCCGTTGTGCTTGGGCTTGTCGAGTTTTTCGGTCACGGTCCATTCGGTGGCGAGGGTGTCGCCCGGATAGACCGGCGCCTTGAAGCGGCAGGCGTGCTCCAGGTACGCGATCGCGGTGCCCGCGAAGTACATGCCGACCGGCGCCGCCACCAGCGCCGCGCTGAACGGGCCGTGCAGCACCCGCGACCCAAGGGTGGATTTTTTCGAGAATTCCTCGTCGACGTGCAGCGGGTTGAAGTCGCCGAACATGCCCGAGCCGAGCACCAGATGCGTCTCGGTGACCGTCAGGCGGTCGCCGAACCGCGTCCCGACCTCGACTTCGTCATACCACTTGCCGTGAAATACCATGAGCATCTCCTTGCAGCCGATTGTAGCCGCGCCGCCAGGGCGCGCGCCCCGGCCGCTGCTAAGATCGCGTCCTCGAGGGGGAGGGAGCAATGACGGTTCGGGGAAACGCCATCAAGGCACGCGTGCTTGCCGGCGAGACTGTTGCAGGGGCGCTGGTGTTCGAGTTCTTCTCGCCCGGCATGCCGCAGGTGCTGAACGCCGCGGGCTGCGAATTCGCGCTGTTCGACATGGAGCACACGGGCCTGGGCTTCGAGACGCTCAAGAGCCTGTTCGCCGGCTGCCGCGGTCTGGACATCACGCCGCTGGTGCGCGTGCCGCGCGGCGAGTATCACTTCCTCGCGCGCGCGCTCGACATCGGCGCGCACGGTGTCATGGTGCCGATGGTGGAGAGCGCCGCCGAAGCGCGGCGCATCGCCGAGGCGACGCATTATCCGCCGCTCGGTCGGCGCGGCGCCGCGTTTGCCGTGGCGCAGGACGACTATGTCGGCGGCGACGTTAAAACGAAAGTCCGTGCGCTCAACGATCGCACGCTTCTGATTGCGCAGATCGAGACGGAACGCGGCCTCGCGGACGCTGAGGCGATCGCCGCCACTCCGGGCATCGATGTCCTGTGGCTGGGTCATTTCGATCTCACGAACTTCCTCGGCATCCCGGGCGAGTTCGATCATCCCAAATACCGCGCGGCGATCGAGACCATCGTCGCGGCCGCCCGGCGTCACGGCAAGGGCCTCGGCTTTATGGCGGCCGACGCGGACTGGGCGAAGCGCTACCGCGCCTTCGGCTTCAACATGATCGCCGCGGGACTCGATCACTCGCTGCTGCAGTCGGCGATTCGCGCCACGCTCGCGCCTCTCGCGGAGAAGCCCAAATGAGCTTCCGGCTGGGCATCGCGCGCGAAGTGCTGAACGCCAAGGGCGAGCCCTCGTTCGGCGCGCGCGCGCTGGAAGTGCTGAAAGGGAATCCCGCGCTCGAATGGGAGTACATCGCCGAGGACGTGCGCGAGATCACGCCTGCGATCTCGGCGCGCTACGACGCGATCTACGTCAGCAGCGCGCGCGTCACGCGCGCGTCGGTCGCCGGCGCCGATTGCCGGGTAAAGATCGTCGCCCGCCACGGCGTCGGCTACGACTCGGTCGACGTCGAGGCGCTCACCGAAAAAGGGATTGTGCTGACGAACACGCCCCATGCGGTGCGCCGCCCGGTCGCGGTGGCCACCCTGACGCTGGTCTTCGCGCTCGCCGGCAAGCTCTTCGCCAAGGACCGGCTGACGCGCGACGGGCGCTGGAACGAGCGCAACTCGCACATGGGGCTCGGTCTGACGAGCCGCACGCTCGGGGTGATCGGCGCGGGCTCCATCGGCCAGGAAATCCTTCGCCTCGCAGGGCCGTTCGGCCTCAAGCTGCTGGCCGCCGATCCGTTCGTGAACGAGGCGGCGCTGGCGCCGCTCGGCGCGCGCCGCGTGCCGCTCGAGACGCTGCTGGGCGAAGCGGACTTCGTGGTCATCAGCTGCCTGCTCACCGAGCAGACGCGCCACTTGATCGGCGCGGCGCAGCTTGCGCGGATGAAATCCGAGGCGTTCCTCATCAACGTGGCGCGAGGCCCGATCGTGGACGAGCCGGCGCTGATCGCGGCGCTGCGCGAGCGGCGCATTGCGGGCGCGGGTCTCGATGTGTTCGAGCAGGAACCGGTCGCGCCCGACAACCCGCTGCTCGCCATGGACAACGTCATCGTCACGCCGCACGCGCTGTGCTGGACCGACGAGTGCTTTCATGAGATTGCCGCGACCGGCCTGGGGAGCGTGGTCGAGTTCTCGCTCGGGCGGCGCCCGGTGCACGTGGTCAACCTGCAGGCGCTCGAGCGGCGCTAGCCCCGAGAGCGCCGGGGCGCTACGATTTTGCTGGGCCTGCCGGCCCCAACCGGATTACCATAGCCGCCACAACCTGTTGGGCGCGCCGCGCCCGGCGAAAAGTCGACCGCAGACCGTTAGGAGGAACCATGAAAAAGCTCGTTGCACTCGCCATCGCGGCGGCATTCGCCGCACCCGCGCAGGCCGCCTTTCCCGAGCGCCCGATCAAGCTGATCGTCCCCTGGGCCGCCGGCGGCGACACCGACGTCATCTACCGCACCTTCGCGCCGCTGATGCAGAAGCATCTGAACGGCACCATCGTCGTCGCCAACGTCGGCGGCGCTTCGGGCACCAAGGGCGCCAAGGAAGCAAAGGAATCGCCTGCCGACGGCTACACCATCTTCGCGATGCACGACTCGATCCATTCGACGTACTACACCGGCGTGGCCGACGTGAACTGGAACGACTTTCAGCCGATCTGCCTGGTGAGCGCGACGCCCTCGATCGTCACCGCGAGCCCGAAGACACCGTGGAACGATATGAAGGCGCTGCTCGCCGACGCCAAGGCGCGCCCGGGTCAGATCACCGTCGGAGCGACGCTCGGCTCGACCAGCCACTTCTTTCCGGCAATGGTCGAGAAGGCCGCGGGCCTCAAGTTCAAGTACGTGTCCTACGAGGGCACCGCGCCGCGCATGAATGCGCTGCTTGGCGGGCATATCGACCTTGCGGAGTCGAACCTGACGCAGAAGGGCAAGGTGGACGCGGGGCAGATGAAGTTCCTCGCCGTGGCCACCGACAAGCGCGTGCCCGAGGCGCCGGACGTGCCGACGCTGAAGGAGCTGGGCATCGACGTCGAGTACGCGGTCAACCGCGGCCTGGTCGCGCCCAAGGGCACGCCGGCGGACGTCATGGCCAAGCTCGGCGCCGCCTGCGGCGCGGCGGCCAAGGACCCGTCCTTCGCCGAGGACATGAAGAAGCACGGCACCTTCGTCAGCTACCGCGACACGAAGGGCTACATCCAGTTCCTGGAAAAGAACGACACCACCAACAAGGACGTCGCGAAAGACCTCGGCATGCTTAAGCGCTAGCGCGCAGCCGCCGGGCCTTCGATGATCGGCCGGGACGGCATCACGGGGCTCGTCGCGCTCGCGGCGAGCCTCGTGCTCTTCTGGCTCACCCTTGGGCTGGAAAAAAATCCCCTGGTGCCGATCGGCCCCGGGTTCTATCCGCAGATCGTGCTCGGCTTCACAGCGCTGCTCGGCCTTGCGCTGGTGGCGCAGGATCTGCTCGGACGGCGCAAGGCGCCCGCAGTGCCGGAGGCGCCCAAGGCCGCGCCCGGCGGAAAGCTCAACTACACCCTCGTTGCGCTCACCTTCGCGGTGTTCGGCGCATACGTGCTGCTGTTGCCGCTCGCCGGCTACCGCGTGGCCACGTTCCTGTTCGTGCTCGGCTGCAGCTTCCTGCTCGAGCCCCCGCGGCGCGCGGGGCTGTGGGTGCGCGGCGGGGTGCTCGCGGCGATCACCACCGTCGTCACCTACTACGTGTTCGAGCAGTACCTTGCGGTGCTCCTGCCGCGGGGAACCTGGACCGGCTTTTAGGCGATGTACGAGCTGCTCTGGAGCGGCATCGTCGATGTTTTTCAGCTGAAGTACATGCTGCCGCTGGTGATCGGCACCGTGGTCGGCGTGGTGGGCGGCGCGCTGCCCGGCGTCACGATCACCATGACCATCATCATCGTTCTGCCGTTCACCTTCGGCCTCGATCCGCTGCAGGGGCTTGCGGCGATGACCGGCGTGTACGTTGGCGGCTCGGCGGGCGGCCTCGTGACCGCGACGCTGCTCGGCATTCCGGGGACCCCGTCGTCGGTCGCCACCACCTTCGACGGCTTTCCGATGGCGAAAAAGGGCGACGCGGGGCGTGCGCTGTGGCTCGGCGTATGGGGCTCGTTTTTCGGCGGCATGATCGGCGGCGTGTTCCTGATCGCCGCGACCGGGCCGCTGGCCAATTTTGCGATCGCTTTCGGGCCGTGGGAATTCTTCTCGCTGTTCGTGCTTGCGTTGTCGATGGTTGCGGGGCTGGTCGGCCGCTCGCTGCTCAAGGGGTTCCTCTCGGGCGCCATCGGCCTGATCGTCACGGTGCTCGGCAACGATCCGATGATGGGACAGCCGCGGCTCACCTTCGGTATCGGGTTCCTCGAGGGCGGCGTGCCGTTCCTGCCGGTGCTGATCGGCGTGTTCGCTTTCGCGCAGATCATGTCCGACGTCGAAAAGATGGGTGGCGCGCGCACGCTGGCCGGTTCGATCGATCGCGCCACGAAGCTCACCGTGTCGCACCTCAAGGTCATCTGGGAAGTCCTGTCGAAGCCGTTTCTGCTGCTGTGGGCCTCGTTCATCGGCGTCGTGATCGGCGTGCTGCCGGCCGTCGGGGGGAGTGCGGCGAACATGATGGCTTACGACCAGGCGAAGAAATTCTCGCGCCACCCGGAGCGCTTCGGCACCGGCACGTCAGAAGGCATCGTCGCCTCGGAGTCGGCCAATAACGCGAACGTCGGCGGCTCGCTCGTCACCATCATGGCCTTCGGCATTCCGGGCGACGCGGTGACCGCGGTGATGCTCGG
>JBFKUL010000207.1:0-5563 GCA_041635755.1 Burkholderiales bacterium
CATCTCGACGGCAGCCTGCCCGATGAGCACCCGCACAAGCGGGTACGGCTGCAGCCCGAGGTCGACGGCGCGCCGCAGGTATGGCTGCTCGGCTCGTCGGACTACAGCGGTGCGCTCGCCGCGCAGCTCGGGCTGCGCTTCGCGTTCGCCCACTTCATCAATCCGCGCGGCGGCGACGCCGTGTCGCGCGCCTACGCCGCAGCTTTTCAGCCCTCGCCGCGCGAGGCGCAGCCGCACGCCATCGTGTGCACGTTCGCCATCTGCGCCGAGAGCGATGACCAAGCCGAGCGCCTCGCGGCCTCGATCGACCTGCGCCGGCTGCACATGGCGCTCAATCTCGATACGCCGGTGCCGACGCCCGAGGAAGCGGCGCGCCATGCGTACAGCGACGACGAGCGCCGCTACGTCATGGCGCAGCGTGCCCGCGCCGTGATCGGCGGGCCGGAGACCTGCCGGCGCGAGATCGCCGCGCTCGCCGAGCGCTATGCCGCCGACGAGGTCATGGTGCTTACCATCACGGGAGACTACGCGACGCGGCAGCGCTCCTACGAGCTGCTCGCCGAGGCGTTCGCGCTCGCGCCGGTTGCAGCCTGACGGCGAACGACTGCCGCCGCGGCGCCGGTCTCAGCGCTGATGCAACGGATGCTTCGGATCGCCCACGTCGCGGAACACGCCGCCTGAGGCTGCTGATGCGACTCGCGCGTCGAGCAGCTGCACCACCTCGGCGTGCTCGCGCTCGAAGGCGTAATCGCGCGCGGTCACGCCTTCGCGGTTCTTCGCTTCGGCGTCGACGCCCCGCTCGAGCAGCACGCGCACCAGATCGAGGGAGCCGCCGTCGGCAGCGGCGTGCAACGGCGTATTGCCCTTCAAGTCGGTCACGTTCGGATCCGCGCCACGTTCCAGCAGCCGGGTGGCGGTGAGCGTGTTGCCGGTGAGCGCCGCCCAGAACAGCGCCGACTCGCCGTCGTCGTTGCGCGCCTTGGGGTCGGCGCCGGCGTCGAGCAGCAGTTCGACGTAGGACGGATCGCCATGCAGCGCGGCGAGGTGCAGCGCGGTCTCGCCGTTTCTCGAGATCGCCCGCAGATTCGCGCCGGCGCCGATCAGGACCCGCACCAGCGCCTTCATGCCCTTCTCGACCGCGCGATGCAGCGGCGTCTCGCCCTCGGCGTTGCGCGCGTTGACGTTGGCTTTGCCGCGCAGCGCCAGTCCTTCGGCAACCAGCTCCTTGTGCTGGTCGATCGCGGCGAACAGCTGCTCCTCGGGCGTTGCGGCCCGCGCCTGCGCGGCGGCAGCAAAGCACGCCGCGGTGAACAGGACGAGCACGAAGGCGCGCATGCGCGGATTCTACGGCCGAACCGATGCCAGCGAGGGTCCCTTCACCGCCGCCGCCCGTGCGCGGCGCAGGTCAAGGTCGGGCACCCTCGGGCAAGCCGAGCGCGAGCGCTTCGGCGAGGTGCAGCGTCTTGCGCCCGGTGAGGCTCTCGATTTGCTCGCGGCAGGAGAAGCCGTCGGCGACGATCAGCGTCCCGGCCGCCGCGCCGCGCACCGCCGGCAGCAGCGCCTGCTCGCCGATTCTGGTCGAGGCCGAGTAATGCGCCGGCTTGAAGCCAAAGGACCCGGCCATGCCGCAGCACCCGGTGTCCGGCGCCTCGATCTCGAAGCCTGCGGCGCGCAACTGGGCGAGCTCGGGGCGCATGCCGAATAGCGCCTTCTGGTGGCAATGTCCGTGCACGAGCGCGCGCCGCGCCGCGCCCGCGGCGGCCGGCGGTCCGCCGCGCGTCTCGAGCAGCTGAGCGAGCGACAGGGTCTGGAGCGCGAGCTGCGAAGCGCGCGCATTGCCCGGCAGCAGTTGCCTGAGCTCGTCGCGGAACACCGAGAGGCAGCCCGGCTCGAGCACCACAATCGGCGTACCGGCGTCGATCGCCGGCGCAAGGACATCGAGCACCCGGCCGAGCGCAGCCCGGGCCTGATCGAGCATGCCGAAGTCGAAGTACGGTCGGCCGCAGCAGATGCGCTTGGCGGGCACTTGGACGCTGCAGCCGGCCGACGCGAGGATTCTGACGGCGGCGTGCGCAGTCGCGGGCCGGAAATAGTCGTTGAACGTATCCGCAAGCAGTACGACCGGATCGCCGCGGCCGCCCCCGGGCTGCGCCGCGAAGTCGGAGCGGAATGAGCGCGCGGCGAAGCGCGGCAGAGGGCGCTGCGGCGCGATGCCCGCGAAGCGCTTGGCGACGCCGCGCAGGCCGGGCGTTTGGGTCAGGAAGTTCGCGAGCCAGGGCGCGGCGCCCGCAAGCGGCGCCCACTCGCCGATGCGCCCCATCGAGTGCGCCTGGCGCGGTCTCAGGCGCCACTCGTAGTAGTGCGACAGAAACTCGGCCTTGTAGCTCGCCATGTCGGTATGCGTCGGGCAATCGCTGCGGCAGCCCTTGCAGGCGAGACACCATTCGAGCGCTTCCTTGACCGCCTCGCTCGCCCAGCCGTCGGTGATCACCTCGCCACGCAGCATCTCGTTCAGCAAGCGCGCCCGACCGCGCGTCGAGTAGCGCTCCTCGCCGGTGGCCCGGTAGCTCGGACACATCGTGCCGCCGGTTTGCGCGCGGCACTTGCCCATGCCGATGCAATGCTCGGTCGCGCGGGTGAAGCCGTCGCCGACGTCGGACTTGAATGCGAGGCGCGTGGCGAGCGTCACAGGGCGGTAATCGGGGCCGAGACGCAGGTTCTCGTCGGCGCGGTAGACGCGCCCGGCCGCGTCGACGAGCTTGCCCGGGTTCATGCGATTCTGCGGATCCCACAGGCGCTTGAACTCGACGAAGGCCTGCATCAGCTCTGGGCCGAACATCGCCGGCAGGAACTCGGCTTTCGCTTGGCCGTCGCCGTGCTCGCCGGAGAGCGAGCCGCCGAACTTGACGACGAGCGCCGCGGCCTCGGCGAGGAACGCCCGCCAGTGCTTGAGCCCCTCGGGCGTGCGCAGGTCGAACGTAATGCGCGCATGGATGCAGCCGTCGCCGAAGTGGCCATAGAGCGAGGTGCGGTAGCCGAAGCGGTCGATGAGTGCCTGGAACTCGCGCAGGTAATCGCCCAGTCGCAACGGATCGACCGCGGCATCCTCCCAGCCGACCACCGGATCGGCGCTGCGCCCGCCCAGACTGAGGGCGGTGGCCGAGGCGCCCGTCTCGCGGATCGACCACATGCGCGCGAACATCGCCTTGTCCTCGATCAGCCAGTGGCTGACGTGCGGCTTGGCGGCCATCACGCGTTCGAGGCCGCGCGCCTGCTCGCGAGCCGCCTCACGCGTATCGGCGCCGAACTCGATCATCAGCCAAGCCGTGCCCTCGGGCAGTTGGCCGATATCCTCCAGCTTCAGGCGCCGCTCGCGCAGCCCGCCGATGATCTTCTCGTCCAGGCCCTCGCACGCGATCGGCTGCGCCGCGAGTACCTCGGGCACCACGTCGCCCGCCTGATAGATGTCGGGAAAGCCGAGCACGAGCAGCACGCGCTCGCGCGGGCTTTTCACCAGCGATGCTTCTGCCGCAAGCGTGAACGCGCAGGTGCCCTCCGAGCCGACCAGTGCGCGCGCCACGTTGAAGCCGTTCTCGGGCAGCAGCTGGTCGAGGTTGTAGCCGGAAACGCGGCGCTTGATCTTCGGAAAGCGCGCGCGGATCAGATCGCCGTACTTGTCGGCGATCGCCTTCATGCCGGCGTAGAGCTCGCCGCGACGCCCGCCCGCCGCGATGATGCGCGCCAGATCCCCGGGTGAAGTCGGCCCGCACCAGAAGCGCGCGCCGTCGTAGGTCAGCACCTCGAGCCGCTCGATGTTCTCGACGGTCTTGCCGGCCATCACCGAGTGCGGACCGCAGGAGTTGTTGCCGATCATGCCGCCGAGCGTGCAGCGCGAGTGCGTCGCCGGATCCGGCGCGAAGGTCAGTCCGTGCGATTCGGCTGCGTCCCGGAGCGCGTCGCACACCGCCCCCGGCTCGACGCGCGCCCGGCGCGCCGGCCCATCGATCGAAAGCACGCGGTTCAGGTACTTCGAGCAATCGATGACGACCGCCACGTTGACGCTCTGGCCGTTCTGCGCGGTGCCGCCGCCGCGTGCCAGGATCGGCGCGCCGTGCGCTCGGCAGATGTCCATCGCGGCGACGATATCGTCGACCGAGCGCGGCAGGATCACGCCGATCGGCACCTGGCGGTAATTGGAGGCATCGGCCGAATACACGGCGCGGCTGCCAGCGTCGAAGCACACCTCGCCGCTCAATCGACGGCCAAGCTCGGCGGCCAGCGCGCGCGCGCCAGCGAAAACTTTCGGGGAACCAGTAACGCTCATCGGGCGGCGCGCAACCGAACGCGCACTCTGAGGAGATTATAGACGCGCGAAGGACGAGGATCGCGCCAAAGCGCCCAAGGAGAATCGCGCCAAAGCGCCCAACGAGAATCGCGCCAAAGCGCCCAACGAGAATCGCGCCAAAGCGCTCAGCGCTGATCGCGCACGTGCACTCAATGCGGGAGCGCCGTCGGATCGATCGTCGTCAGTAGCGGCGGCACGGGACAATCCAGCGTCGCCGCTACCACGCGCAGCAGCTCCACCTCGGGCAGCGCGAATGCGCCGTCCGCGTTCGCCGCCTGCATGCACGCCTTGAGAATGCGCGGCTTCTGCAGCGGCGCGAGCACTCGCAGCCGCTCCAGCGCCTCGCTCACGCGCCGTGCCGAGAGATCGGCCACCGGCAGCGGCGCCTCGAGCTCGATGCCCAGCACCGGCACGCCCGCCTTGAACGAGATCACCGCATCGCCGCGCGCCGCGTGCGCCACGAGCGAAAGCACCGCGTGCGCGTCGGCCGCGACCTCGGCGACGCTCTTGTAGGTTGCCGGCAGCGGCTTTCCCGCGCCTTCGCGCAGGTGCATCTTGAGGAAGGTGAAGACGACGAACTCGGTGAGCGTGACCCGCCGGTCTGCCTCGATCAGGGCGCCGAAATCCTCGATAAAGGCGTCGCGCGCCTTCTGACCGCGCCGCTTGAGCGAGGGCAGCGCGAGCTCCATCAGCGGCAGCGCGTACGCGCGGTCGAGGCGCTGCGTGATCGCGTAGGCCTGCTCCACCGCGCTCATCGCGTCGCTTCCACGCCGGGCGCGGAGCGCCTCGAGCTCGCGACGCCGCACCGGCTCATCAGGCTCGAGCGTCAGCGCGAACATGACCGGCTCTGCGCCTGCGGGAGTCGCAACCAGATCGCGCAGCGCCTGCGGCAGCGAGGCCAGCAGCTTCGCCGCGTGATCGACATGCTCGGGCGTCGCGGTGCCGATCGTCGCGCCCAGCACGGCGAGCGCTTCGGCGCCCGCCGCGCGCCCCCAATCGGCACCGCCGAGGGTCTTGACCACCGTGCCGGTCGCGTCGATCACCGCGACCTCGCGCGGCGCCGCTGCGCGCTGCGCCTGGGCGCGCACGCCGCGATATTCGCGCCGCTGGAAACGGGGGTGTACGCGACGGATGCGCTCGGCGAGCGGCGGGTGGGTATCGAACAGCGCGCCGAACCAGTTCGCCACCGCCTGCGCGAAGAACATGTGGCTCATCTCC
>JBFKUL010000208.1:0-5531 GCA_041635755.1 Burkholderiales bacterium
GAGAAATAGCGCGGCACCGCGAGCATCAGCAGCGTGGCGATGATCGCCAGCACCACCAGCAGCTCGATCAGCGTGAAACCCCTGCCGCGCATTCGGTTCACCACTCGCGGTACGGGCGTGCGTTGATGCCCTTGCCCGTTGCAAGCGAGTAGATGTCGAAGACGTCGTCGCCCTCGCGCGGGTCATCGGGCGGGCTCGCGTAGCTGCGCTTGCCCCAGGTCTCGGCCGCGTCGAGCGCGGGGTCGCTGGCGAGAGGATCGCGCGGCAGGCGCCGCAGGAAGTAAATGCGCTCGCGCCGCGGGCTCTTCTGGTCCTCGACGCCCTCGACCAGTTCCGCGAGCTTGCGCGGGTAGCCCGACTCGCCGACTTTCTTCTGGATGCGGCCCTCGTCGGAAGCCTGCTTGTAGGCATCGATGGCCTCGCGCACTTCGCGCAGCGCACGACGCAGGTCCTGCTCCTTGGAGCGCTGCACGGCGAGCTCGTTCAGCGGCAGCGCCACGGTGGCGAGGATCGCGATGATCGCCACCGTGATGACGAGCTCGATCAGCGTGAAGCCGCGCGCGGCGCGCGGCGCAGGCAAGCGCAGCCTCATGTCACTGCGGCGGGGGCTGTACTCCGCCGAAGGGCGCCATGGTGGAACCCGGCACGGGCGCCGTCGGGCTGGCGGCGCCGGGCGCGGGGGGCGGGGACGGTGGTACCGGCTGTGCCCCGGGCTGCGTTTCCGAGGGCGCGACCGGGACGGGCGGTGCGACGGGCGCCGCACCGCTCGAAGCTTCGGTGCCGGCGGCGAATTCGACCGCGCGCGCCTCGGGCCGCGCGAGCGTGCGCACGAGCCGTGGGGTGATGAGCAGCACGATCTCGGTCTTGTTGGTGGTGTCGAGCGTTGACGAGAACAGCCGCCCCAGCACCGGCATCTCGCCCAGCCCCGGCACGCGGTTCGCGGTGCGCCGGTCATCATCGCTGATCAGGCCAGCGAGGATCTGGGTCTCGCCGTCGCGCAGGCGCAGCGTGGTGCTGGCGTTACGCGTGCCGAGCTGGTAGGTGAGCGTGCTCGAGTTCGCGCTGCGCAGCTCCCGCACGATGTTGCTGACCTCGAGGCCGACTTTGATGCCGACCTCGTCGTCCAGATAGATGAGCGGCTCGACATCGAGTTTGAGCCCGACGTCGAGGTAGCTCACCGACTCCGAGATGAAGCCGCCGGTCGCGGCCGCGGTGGTGGTGATCACCGGCACGCGCTCGCCGATGTGGATCTTCGCCTTCTCCTTGTTCTTCACCCGGATGCGCGGATTGGCGAGCACGCTGGTGGTGCCGTCCTGCTGGCGCAGGTTTAGGAGAAACAGCGGATTGGTGAAGGTAAGGCGCACCAGGTTCGAATCGCGGTTGAGCCACTCGGGCAGGCTCACCACGCCCGGCGTGCCCGTAGCGCTCGCTGCGCCGCCGCCCACCAGGCTCCAGGCGACCGAGTCCGGAAAGCGCAGCCCCAGCTCGAGCAGGCGGTTCGAGCCGATCTCGAGCACCTCGACTTCGAGCATCACTTCGGGCTCGGCGAGGTCCTGCGTGGCGATCAGCTTCTCGACCAGGCGCACCGCCTTGGGCGTGTCGCGGATCACCAGCAGGTTCAGCTTCTCGTCGATGAAGATGTCGCGCGTCTTGGCCACCGCGCGCACCATGTTGGCGGTCTGCTTCACGTCGGCGTTGGCGAGGTAGAAGCTGCGCACCACCAGCTCCTGGTGCTCGCGCAGCTTCTGCGGCGTGTTGGGGAAGACGAACGCGGTGGTCTCGTTCAAGAGCTTGTGCTCGAGCTGATTGGCGAGCAGCACCATGCGCATCGCCTCTTCCACCGTGGCGTCGCGCAGCACCAGCGTGGTCTTCTGGTCGGCGCGCACGTCCTTGTCGAGAACGAAAGTCACTCCCGAGCCGCGTGCGAGCACGTCGAACACCGAGCGCAGCGTCACGTCGCGCAGCTCGAGCGAGATCGGCTTGAGCGTCGAGGGCTTGAGGTGCACCGGCACGTAGGCGGGCCGCGCGAGCTTGTCGTCGATGGCGCGCTGCAGGCGCCGCGCGTCGCGCTGCTCGGGGTTTTCCATCAGCACCGGGCGCAGCAGGTCCTGCGCCTCGCGGTAGCTCTCGGCTTTCACCAGCTTGTCGGCGTCGGCGACGAGCCCCCGGTGGCGGCGCTCGGTCTCGATCAGCGCCAGGCCGTCCCTTGCGCGCGCGTTGGCGGCGTCGGTCTGCTGCACGCGTCCGTAGAGCGCCTGCGCGATGTCGAGCTGGCCTGCCAGGCGCATCGACTCGGCCTGCGCCAGCCATTGCGTGACGAGCAGCTCGCGCAGGCGGAAATACTCCTTGCGCAGCTCGAGGTTGGCGGGCTCCGCCTTCATCGCCTTGTCGAGCAGGGCGAGCGCCTCCTCGCCGCGGCCAGCCTGAAAATTGGTGCGTGCTTCCTTGAGCACGCCGTCGGTGGCGCAGCCTGCGGCAGCAAGGACCAGCGCGGCAGCGATCAGGCGCAGGGTTCGGTCGAGTTTCATCGGTAGCCTCCGGAAGGCCGGAAATGCACGGTAAGGCGCAACTGGGCGTCGAGCAGCGGCTCGCCCGCCTTCTTGCGTTCGAAGCGCAGCGCGTCGACCGAAGCGATCGGCTTGTCGCGCAGCACCGCGCCGACGAAGGCGCGGATCTGGGCATAGCTGCCGCGCACCGGCAGCGTGATGCGGTAGGACCACAGGCCGACGCCCTTCTCGAGCCGGTACTCGCCCTGGGCGAGCTCGAGCTTCGAGGCGCGCGCGAGGCCGTAGAGCTCCTCGAGCTCGGCACTCAGGCGCTCGATCGGCGGAAAGAGCCCGTAGAAACGCTGCAGCTCCTCCTCGCGTCCGCCCGTGCTGACCGGCTGGTAGGGCGTTCTCGCGCGCAGGCGCTCGGTGGCGAGGCGCTGCGCGGCGATCTCGCGCTCGGCTGGCGCCACCGCCGAGAAATAGAAGCCCGCCGAGGCGAGCAGCAGTCCGATGCCGAGCACGCCCGGGATGCCAAGCCGAGCGAGCAGCGCATTCAGCCCTTTCATGGCGCCTCCCGGAGCGCGGCCTGCACCGCGAACTGGATCGGCCGCTGCGGGTCCTCGGTCTGCACCTGGTGATTGAGCAGGTGCACGTCGGTCAACGTCTTGGCGCTGGCGAGGCGCTGCAGGTACTCGAGCATGGCGCCCTGATCGCGTGCCTCGCCGGTGAGGCGCACCAGGCGCTGCTGCGGGTCGGGCTGGAGCTGCAGGATCGCGACGTCGCGCGTCGCGGCTTCCTCGATCGTCGCCACGAGCGGTGCCCAGGGCAACGTCAGGCGCCGCATCACGGCCTGTGCCGCCTTGTCTTCGTCCTCCAGGCGCTCCTTGGGGATCGCGCGCGCCGGACGGCGCTCGCCGATCAGCAGGCCCGTGGTGACCTCGATGCGTGCGCGCTCGTCCTGCGCGTCGCGGTGGCGCAGCACGACTTCGCCTGCCACCGCGAGCGAGGCGGCGAGCACGATAAAGCCGAGCCAGGCCACGCGGCGCGGCCGCGCGACGTAATCGAGCTCGAGGCGCTCGACGCTCATGCGCCGGCGAGCGCCAACGCGTAGCGCTCGTCCTCCATCGGCTTGAATCCACTCCATGCAGGCAGCGTGAGCGCGCGCAGGTTCCAGCCGGGGAACTTCGGCCAGCTGCGGCTCGCGGCCTCGGTTCGCACCAGCACCGTCTCCGGCGAATCGGCCTCGATCCTCATGCGCTCGCGCTCGATGAGCGCCACCCAGTCCTCGGGCCCATCGAAGGCACCCTTCACGCTTTGCACCGCCTGCCAGCGACCCCGGGAATGCAGCGCCAGGCAGGCGCGCTCGGGCTCGACGACGAGAAGCCACGCGCCCTGCGAAGGAATCTCGCTTCGCCAGCGGTTCACCGCCGACATGAGATAGGGCTGCACCGAGACGAGGCGCGATTTGGCGTCCTTCGGGAAGCAGGCGCGCAGCGCCTCGATGAGTGCGCTGTCGATCGCGCTCGCGAGCCGCGACCCGCCCGCGGGCGCGTCCGATACGCGCAACGTCCAGCCCTTGGCACGCTCGCCGTAGATGCGCGTGAAGCCGTGCTGCGCGTAGGCCGATTCCTCCTGCGCACTGTCGAGCGCGTCGCTCCACGGCAGTGCCGCGTAGCGCACGAAATGATTGGACAGCACCACCGTGACCTCGAGCGGCTGCGCGCGCAGCCCCTTCGCCGCGCCCTCGAGCGCCGCGACCGCACCTTGCCAGGGCTCGGCGCCGAACCGGGGGTCGCAGGACACCATGGTCTTGTCGGCGACGCGCGGGCGCAGCCGCCCCTGCACGCGCACGAACGCCACCTCGCTCGGCGCGAGGCTTACGAGGAGCCGATCACGAAACGAACGTAACACGGTTGATTTCCTGCAGCGTGGTGTGGCCGTGCTTCTCCGCCTCGAACGCCGCCTCGCGCAGAAAGCGCGTGCCGTTGCGGCGCGCGGCGTCCTTGATCTGGCGCACCGGCGCGCGCGCCGTGATCAGCTCGCGGATCTCGTCGTTCAGGATCATCAGCTCGGCGATCGCCTTGCGTCCCTTGTAGCCCGCGCCGCGGCACTCGCGGCAGCCGCGGCCGATGCGAAAGCGCCAGCCGCTCACCTTCTTCTCGTCGAGGCCGGAATCGCGGAGCAGTTCGGGCTCGGGCGTGTGGTCTTCGGCGCAGTGCGGGCACACGAGCCGCACCAGGCGCTGCGCGAGGATCGCGTTCAGCGCGGACACCAGGCTGTAGGGATCCACGTTCATATGCGCGAAGCGCCCGATGACGTCGAACACGTTGTTGGCGTGCACCGTGGTGAACACGAGGTGCCCCGTCAGAGCGGACTGGACCGCGATGTTCGCGGTCTCGGGGTCGCGGATCTCGCCCACCATGATCTTGTCCGGATCGTGGCGCAGGATCGAGCGCAGCCCGCGCGCGAAGGTGAGGCCCTTCTTCTCGTTCACCGGGATCTGCAGCACGCCGCCGAGCTGGTACTCGACCGGGTCCTCGATGGTGACGATCTTGTCCTGGCCGTTGTTGATCTCGGTGATCGCGGCATAGAGCGTGGTGGTCTTGCCGCTGCCGGTCGGGCCGGTCACGAGCAGCATGCCGTAGGGCTCGTGCGACAGGCGCCGGATGATGCGCACGTCCTTGTCCTCGAAGCCCAGGCTGTCGAGCGAGAGCTGCTGCTGGGTGCTCTCGTAGAGCGACTGCTTGTCGAGCACGCGCAGCACCGCGTCCTCGCCGTGGATGCTCGGCATGATCGAGACGCGGAAGTCCACCGCGCGGCCGTGGTCGAGCGCCTTGAAGCGCCCGTCCTGCGGAATGCGCCGCTCGGTGATGTCGAGCTCGGCGAGCACCTTGACGCGCGCGATCGCCTGCTCGGCCTGGCCGGCGTCCTGGATCAGCTTGACCTGCGTGAGCAGCCCGTCGATGCGGAACTTGATCGTCAGGCCGCCGGGCACGGTCTCGAGGTGCACGTCGCTCGCGCCGTTCATGAGCGCATCGCGCA
>JBFKUL010000209.1:0-5521 GCA_041635755.1 Burkholderiales bacterium
CCCGACATCCCTTTCGAGCTGTCGATCAATCCGTACCGCGGTTGCGAGCATGGTTGCATCTATTGCTACGCTCGCCCGAGCCACGCCTACCTCGAACTCTCGCCGGGCCTGGATTTCGAATCACGCCTGTTCGCCAAGGTGAACGCCGCCGAGCTGCTGCGCAAGGAACTGGCGAGGCCGGGCTACGTCGCGAAGCCCATCTCGATCGGCGCCAACACCGATTGCTACCAGCCGATCGAGCGCCGCTACCGCATCACGCGCCAGGTGATCGAAGTGCTCGCCGAGTGCGAGCACCCGCTGACGATGGTCACCAAGTCGGCGCTGGTCGAACGCGACCTCGATCTGCTCGCGCCGATGGCGGCGAAGAACCTCGCCAAGGTGTTCGTCACCGTAACCACGCTCGACCGGCAGCTCGCGCGGCGGCTCGAGCCGCGCGCCGCGAGCCCGCAGCGGCGCCTGGACACGATGCGCGCACTCTCCGCGGCGGGCGTGCCGGTCGGCGTGATGGTCGCCCCGGTGATTCCGGTGCTCACCGACAAATCGCTCGAGGAAGTGCTGGAGGCCGCGAAGGCCGCCGGCGCAAGCATGGCCGGCTACCAGATGCTGCGCCTGGCGAACGAGCTCAAGGCACTGTTCCGCGAATGGCTCGCGGCGAACGTGCCCCTGCGCGCCGAGCACGTGATGAGCGTCATCCAGCAGATCCGCGGCGGGCGCGACAATGATCCGCGCTTCGGCACCCGCATGACCGGCACCGGCAATTACGCCGAGCTGGTGGCCAAGCGCTTCGAAATCGCCTGCCGCCGCCACGGCCTGAACGGCAGCGAACGCGGCATGGCGCCGCGCCGCGAGCTCGACAGCACGCGCTTTCGCCTCCCCTCGACGGGCGGACAGCTCAGCTTGTTCTAAAGATGGCGTCCGCACCCGCCTTGCGCCATCGCGCGCTGTGGCTCGCCATCGGCTGGGGCATCGCCGCGGGGATTGCGTGGCTCTCGCTCGCGCCGACACCGCTGGCGCTACCGCTCGATGAAGGCGACAAGCTCGGGCACCTTTTCGCCTACGGCGTCCTAATGTACTGGTTCTGCCAACTCTACGCGGCGCCGGGCACGCGCCTCGCCTATGCGCTCGGCTTTGCGGCGATGGGCGTGGCGCTGGAATTTGCACAGAACGCCACCGGCGAGCGCAGCTTCGACGCGCTCGACATGCTCGCCAATGCAGCGGGCGCCGTCATGGGCTGGTTGGTCGCGCGCGCCAGCCGCGCGAACCTGCTGGCACGGCTCGAGTCGGCGCTCAGGCGCCCCCGAGCCTGAGCAGCACCGGGAACAGCAGCGCCGTGGCCATGCCGTTCAGGCCCATCGCCAGCCCGGCGAACGCGCCCATCGTCTCGGAAACCTGAAAGGCGCGCGCGGTGCCGATGCCGTGCGCGGCAAGGCCCACTGCGAAGCCCCGCACCGCGTGGTCCTCGACGCGCAGCAGGTTGAGCGTGCTGCGCGCGAGCGCTGCGCCGAGGATGCCGGTGGTCACCACGAGCACCGCAGTGAGCGAGGGCAGACCGCCGAGCTTCTCCGCGATCCCCATGGCGATCGGCGCAGTGACCGACTTCGGCGCGAGCGAGAGCACCGTCTCGCGGCTTGCGCCCATGAGCCAGCCGATGCCCATCGCCGAGACCACTGCGACGAGCGAGCCCGCCACCAGCGCGCCGCCCAGCGGTACCAGGTCCTTTTTCAGGCGCTGGAGGTTGGCGTAAAGCGGCACGGCCAGCGCGACGGTCGCCGGCCCGAGCAGGAAGTGCACGAACTGCGCGCCGTCAAAATACGTCTGGTAGGGCGTGTCGGTGAACCACAGCAACGCGACCAGGAAGGCCACGGCGATCGCCACCGGGTTGGCGAGCGGATTCATCCTGGCCTTGGTGTAGATCCAGAACGCGCCCTGATACGCGAGCAGCGTCACCGTCAGACCGAGCAGCGGCGAAGTTGAAAGGTAGACCCAGATCTCGCCAAAGCGCCCGGTCATTGGACGCGCCTCGCGGCTGCGCGCTTGCGCAGCGCCTGCATCACCAGCGCAGTGACGCCGATGGTGATCACGGTGCTCGCGACGAGCGCCACCACGACCGGCAACCACTCCGCGCCCAGGCGCTTGAAGTGCAGCATCACCCCCACGCCCGCCGGCACGAATAACAGCGACAGGTGCGAGAGCAGTTGCTGGCACGAATCGCGCAGCCACGCCGGCGCCGCGCCGCGCGCGAGCAGAGTCGCGAACAGGAGCCCCATGCCGATCACCGGTCCAGGTACCGGCAGCCCGAGCAGCTGCACCACGATCTCGCCCGCGGTCTGGTAAACGAGCAGCAGCGTAATCGCGCCGAGCATCGCGGAAGAATCTTAGCACCGGCGCGAAATGGTCCGCGCGCATCGACTTCCCCCTGCTAGATTGCGCAGGTGAGCTCCGTGCCCGCCGCGCCGCCCCGCCCGCCTGCGCACCGGCTGCTCGGCGCGCCGATCCTGCCGACGATTGCGCGGCTCGCTGCGCCGGCGATCGTACTGGTTGCATTCCAGTCCGCGGTGTCGATCGCCGACACGCACTTCGTCGGCCGCCTGGGCACTGCGGCGCTCGCCGGACTCGCGCTGGTGTTCCCGCTGCTGATGCTGCTGCAGATGATGTCGGCCGGCGCCATGGGCGGAGGCGTGTCCTCGGCCGTGGCGCGCGCGCTCGGCGCAGGCGAGACGCATGCGGCGCGCGCGCTGGTGACGCATGCGCTCGTGATCGGGCTGGCGATGGGATTGCTCTTCACTGTGCTGCTGCTCACGCTCGGGCGCCCGGTCTACCGGCTGCTGGGCGGCCAGGGCGAGGCGCTCTCGCAGGCGCTTGCGTACTCCGACGTGCTGTTCTCCGGTGCGGTGCTGGTGTGGCTCGCCAACACGCTCGCCAGCGTGCTGCGCGGCAGCGGCAACACGCTCGCGCCGGCGCTCGCGCTGATCGCCGGCGCGTTGCTGCACCTGCCGCTGTCCTACGCGCTGGTGCTCGGCCGCGGCGGGCTGCCGCAGCTCGGTATCGCGGGCGCCGCCGTCGCTTACGTCTGCGCCTTTGGGTTTGCGAGCGCGGTGATGGCGGCCTGGGTCTGGCGAAGTGCGCTACGGCCCACCCGCGAAGACCTGCGGCTCGAGGCGCGGCGCTTCGCCGATATCCTGCGCGTGGGCGCGATCTCCTCCGTCTCCGCGCTGCAGACGGTGCTCACGGCGGTGATTCTCACCGGCTTCGTCGGCCGCTTCGGCACCGCTGCGCTCGCCGGCTACGGCGTCGGCGTGCGTCTCGAGCTGCTGCAGGTCCCGCTCGTGTTCGCGATCGGCCAGGCGATGGTGTCGATGGTCGGCACGCATGTCGGCGCCGGCATGGCCGAGCGGGCCAAAGCGATCGCCTGGACCGGCGCCGGGATTGCGGGCGCGATCAGCCTGGTGATCGGCCTCGTGGTGACGGTCGTTCCATCAGCGTGGGTGGGGCTGTTCTCGCAGGATCCCGCGGTGCTCCAGGCCGGCAGCAGCTACCTGCGCACGGTCGGGCCGTTCTACGTCTTTCTCGCGCTTGCGGTGTCGCTGTACTTCGCGGCGCAGGGCGCAGGGCAGGTGCTGATGCCGGTGCTCGCGGGAACCGTGCGCCTGGTGGTGGTGGTGGGCGGCGCAATTGGGGTGCTCGCCTTGGGTGGCGGGCTCTCGGGCCTGTTCGTGGTGATCGCGCTTGGACTTGCGGTGTTCGGTGCGCTCACGGCGTACGCGGTGCGCCACGCCGACTGGACGCAGCGCGCGCGTCACTAGCGCCGATGGTCGCCCGAGCGCATCAGCAGCACCACGGCGACCGCGGCGGCCACCAGGATGCCGAGCAGCACCAGCACCTGCGGCAGCCAGGCGCGCACTTCCGCGTAAGGCACGATATCGAGCGCCACCAGGACGCCGAAGAGCGCCAGCACCACCACGGCAACCAGCACGATCAGCTTGAGCGTGCCGGCAATGCCGGCACGGGGTTCGGGTTGCTCGATCTCCATTGCTGCTCTCCAGCGAATTGCGGTGTCAACCGGCCCTAGGGTGGCGGCATCCTGCCACGCGCTACATTTCCAGTCCCTTTTTCAGCAGCCGGTCGATCAACTCGCGGCGCCGCAGCTCGCCGCTGTCGCCGCCGCCGAATACCAATGCCCCGGAACTGTAGCTCGAGCCGAAGGTCTCGGCGAGGTTGATCACCTGGCCGACCCCGGAAACGAAATCGGCGTCGCGCAATGAACGAAGCGGATGAATGAATACGCTCCATACGACGTCGCGCCCGACGGCGTAGCGCGCGTCGAGTGCGGAATCGAAATTCGCCTGCAGAAGTCGGTACATGTAGCGCGGCTCGAGCTCCTCGGCCTTGATCACGGGCGTGATGATGCGCATGCGATCGACGCGCTCGTCGGTGATCACCAGCACCTCGCGCTCATCGATGGTCAGCGTCCAGTACCCCGGACGGCCGCGCGACTTGTCATCGAGTCGCTTGATGAGCTCGTCGAGCCGGGCATTGGTCATGGCCTTCTCGCCTTGCGCGTGCGCCGCGGAAAGCGACGCGGCAGCCAGCGCGAGCGAAGCGGCGAGCAGGATGCTGTGAATCGGCGTCCTCATGTCAGGCCTCCTTGCGAAAGGGGTCGCGTCCGGGATTCCGGCGTGAGGGATGCGACTGCATTAGTCGGCCCTGCGCCAGGCTTCATTACGCCCGTTTTCGGCCCTAGTGCTGGCGGGCGAACGCATCGGCGACGACCTCTTCGCCGTTCCTCCAGGCGATGCGCTCGGCGACCTCGCGCGGCAGGTCGGCCAGCCAACGGCGCGCTGCGCTCGCGTGCTCGCCGACGAAGAACCAGCGTTCCGGCGTATAAGTGTCGGTACCGAGCATGAACCGGTCGGGAAACTCGAGCAGCGTCTCGCGCCATGCGCCGACCACCTTGCCCCCCGAGGCGTGATCGGTGCGGAAGGAGAGGTCGGCCCATAGATTCCGGTACCGGCGCAGCATCTCGCGCACCTTGGCGGGCGGCTCGAAGCCGGCATGCGCCCAGAGAATGCGCGCCTGAGGCCACTGGCGGAACAGCCGCTCGATGGCGTCGGCATCCGAATGGGCATGCAGCATCAGCCCGTGCTGCTTCGCGAGCTCGACCAAGCGCCGCGGCACGGGGAGATCGGCATCCGCCCCATGAAGGTGAAATTCACCGATCGCCACGTAGCGATGCTTGCGCAGGCGCTCTTCGAGGTAACCGATGACGCCCTCATCGCGCACCCAGGTTCCCGTCTCGCCACGCGAGCGGTAGGGGCGCAGCTCGGGCACGATCAGGTCGGGCGCCTCGGCATAGAGCTTCTGCGTGCCCTCGTCGTTCGAGCTCGACACGAGCGCACGGCGCACGCCTGCCTTGCGCAGCAGGGCGATCGCCTCCTTGGGCGTGAGCCTGTCCCAGGCGTCGTGGCTGTAGTGGATGTGCGCATCGAACACCGGCAATTCCGCGCCGGCGGCCAGCGCCGAC
>JBFKUL010000210.1:0-5520 GCA_041635755.1 Burkholderiales bacterium
AACGAGAATATCGGCTGCAGGTCCTCGCGCTTGAGCAGCAACGCGTTGCCGAGGCGCTTGGACAATCCCGGCGCGCGCTCGAGCGGCGACTGGATCGCGACGTCGTAGACGCGCGCGCGCAGAATGCGCTCGAGATAGTCGTTGCGTTTCAACTTCGCCTCCGCACAGGGGCGCAAAGCGTAGCATATTGGACACTTTTCTTTCCCTCGAAGGCGGGCTCGTCGGACTGCTCGCGGCGAGCTTTCTCGCGGCAACGCTGGTGCCGTTGTCCTCGGAAGCAGCGCTGTTCGGATTCCTGCGCCTGCATCCCGAGCACGTTGCCGCAGCGATCGCGGTCGCGACCTTCGGCAACACCGCCGGCGGCATGACCACCTATCTCATCGGGCGCCTGCTGCCGGTGCGCGTGCAGGCAAGGATCGACCCGCGCGCACTCGGCTGGCTGCGGCGCTATGGCGCGGCGGCGACGCTGCTGACCTGGCTGCCGCTGGTGGGCGACGCGCTTGCTGCGGCGGCAGGATGGCTGCGCATCAATTGGGTCGCGGCGTTGGTGTTCATGGCGCTGGGTCGCTTCGCGCGCTATGCGCTGGTCGCATCGCTCTAGCGCGGCGCTCGCTGCCGCTTGCCTTGCCGCGCTTGGCGCGGATGCTCGCGCGCATGCCGGCGAGATGGTGTCGATTCCCGCCGCACGTCTCACAATGGGTGACGCGCGCGGCGAGCCGGACGAGCAGCCGCGCAGCGTTAGGGTGCGCGCCTTTCGCCTGATGCGCTTCGAGGTGACCAACGCGCAGTTCGCGCAGTTCGTGGCCGCGACCGGGCACCGCACCGACCCCGAGCGCAGCGGCGAAGGCTACCTCTGGACCGATCGCTGGCGCGCGGTGCGCGGCGCGAGCTGGCAGCGTCCCCAGGGGCCCGCGAGCTCGATCGAGGGTCTCGAGCGCCACCCCGTGGTGCAGGTGAGCGTGCGCGACGCGAGCGCCTACTGCGCCTGGCGCGGGCTTCGCCTGCCGAGCGAGGAGGAGTGGGAACTTGCCGCACGCGGCGCCGAGCGCCGGCGCTATCCCTGGGGTAACGAGCCGCCGCGCCAGCGCGGCGCGCGGCGCGCGAACTTCGGCACTGAGCGCTGCTGCGCGCCGGACGCAAGCGATGGGTACGCGCGCACGGCACCGGTGGGCCGCTATCCGCATGGCGCGACGCCGCTCGGCCTGCACGACATGGCGGGCAATGTCTGGGAATGGACGTCCAGTGCCTACCGCACGCGCGAAGGCGAGATTGCGCTGCGCGGCGGCGGCTGGGGCAACGACGCGTATGGCCTGCGCGCCGCCTACCGGCACGGCAACCCGCCCGACATCGGCCTCGAGATGGTCGGCTTTCGCTGCGCGGGAGACTAATCGACCGCGATATGCGCCGGCGGCTCGCCGGCGAGGTGGCGCGCCCACATCGCTTCGTAAGCGCGCTCGAGCCGCCGCGTATAGGCCTGCGTCCGGAATAGCGGATGCGTCGTACGGTTCGCGGCCAGCCGATCGCGCAGCGCGCGCAGCTGCTGCGGGTCGCGTGCGAGCCCGAGCGCAATGCGCTCGTAGTCCGGAAGCGTCGGCGCAATCAGCTCCGGCAGGCCGATCGCGGTGAGCAGGCTCGCGGCGACGCGCCCGGCAAAGGCGTCACCCGACCAGGTCAGCAACGGCACCCCGGCCCACAGCGCGTCGCTGCTCGTTGTGTGGCCATTGCAGGTGTGGGTGTCGAGAAACAGATCGGCAAGCCGGGTGCGCGCAAGGTGCTCGGGCCGTCGCGCCCAGCGCGCGAACCGCAGCCGTGCGGGATCGACGCCTTGCGCCGCCGCAGCGGCGCGCAGGTTTGCTTCGGCCTGCGCGTTGCTCGCAAGCAGCCACAGCACCGCGCCCGGCACGGCGGCGAGCAGCCGCATCCAGGCCGAGAACAGCACGCGCTCGATCTTGTAGGTCTGGTTGAAGCAGCAGAACACGAAGCCGCTCGGGGGCAGCCCCGCCGTTTCGCGCGCGGGCGTCTCCGGCGCGGTCGCCTGACGATCATCGTTCGCCTGGTAGCTCGGCGGCAGGTGCACCACCGCCTCGGCAATCGCGCCGAACTCCTCGGCCGGGGCGATGATCGGGTCCGCCACGAGGTAGTCGATGAACGGCGCCTGCATCGGGCTCGGATAACCGAGGAAATTGACCTGCACCGGTGCGGCTCGCAGCGCGAAGGCCTCGGTGAGCGTCTTTCCGGTATAGCCAGCGAGGTCCACCAGGATGTCGATGCCATCGTCGGCGACGCGCTGGGCGAGCGCCTGCGCGTCGAAGTCCTCGACGTCGACGAAATGCTCGAATGCGGCGCGCAAACGCCTGCGGTGCTCGCTGCCGTCGTCGCCGAGCATCGAGTAGGCGAACAGCTCGAAGCGCTTGCGGTCGTGATGCTCGTACAGTCCGGCGGCAAGCTGCCCCACGGGATGGCTGCGGAAGTCGGCCGAGACATACGCAAGACGCAGCCGCGGTCCCGGTGCACGCGTCTTGCGGCGCAAAGCCGGCAACTTCGCGGCGCGCGCGGCGACGCGCTGGGCGTGCCGACGCAGCACTTCCTGCCGCAAGTGGTTCTCGATCGGCAGCGAGAGCACCACCCAGGGATGCGCGCGCAGCGTCCAGCGCTCGGGCGGCTCGCTTTGCGCGGCGCCGCGCAAGCGCTCGATCGCCGCGTCGATGCGGTCCCAGTCGCACAGATCGAGCAACGGTTTGTGCAGCCGTGCCTCGAGCTCCGGGTTCTCCGGCGCGAGCGCCACCGCGGCCGCCAGGTGCTCGACCGCCTCGGCGGTAAGCTTGCCCTGCGCGAGCGCGTTGCCGAGGGCGACGCGGTAAGTGACATCGCGTGGGCGCGCCTCGACCGCCTGGCGCAGCGCCTCGACGCCTTCGTCCATGCGCTTTTGCGCCACGAGCACTGCGCCCAGCCCGTAGAGCGGCTCCGGATCGCCCGCTTTGGTTTTCAACGCGGCGCGAAAAGCAGCCTCGGCGCCGGTGTAATCGCCCGCGCGCCAGCGTTCCAGGCCCAGCGCCGCCTCTGCCGGAGCCTTGCCGGACCCGATCAGCCGCGCGAGCAGCCGCAGCAGCATGCTCAGGCGGCTTGCAGCTTAGCCACGGCGACCGCAAGCCATTTCACGCCTTGGCGGCCGAAGTTGACCTGCACGCGCGCATCGCCGCCTTGGCCTTCGGCGTCGACGATCACGCCGGCGCCGAACTTCGGGTGGGTGACGCTCTGGCCGATCTGAAAGCCGCTTGCGCGCGGCGCCTTGCCGAAGCCGCCGTTGCGCAGCGCGCCCCCGCCGAACGTGCCACGCGCCGGTTGCCCGCCGCCCGGGCTGCCGCGCATGCCGAAGGCGGCGGCGCCGAGGTTCGCGGCGCTGCGCCGGTTGGCAAAGCGCGGCTTGAGCCACTTGAGCAACCGCTCGGGCATTTCGTCGAAGAAGCGCGAGGGCAGGTTGTAGCGCGTCTGGCCGTGCAGCATGCGCGTTTGCGCGAACGACAGGTTCAGCCGCTTGCGCGCGCGGGTGATCGCGACGTAGGCGAGGCGCCGCTCTTCCTCCAGACCGTCCTTCTCCAGCACGCTCTGCTCGTGGGGGAACAAGCCCTCTTCGAGGCCGGAGAGAAACACGGTGTCGAACTCGAGCCCCTTCGCCGAGTGCACCGTCATCATCTGCAGCGCGTCCTGCCCTTCGCTCGCCTGATGCTCGCCGGCCTCGAGTGCGGCGTGCGTGAGAAAGGCAACAAGCTGCTTCCGCTCGTTGCTTTCAGCGGCGACTGACCCCGACGGGGTCGCGGCGCCGCCAGACGCCTCAGGATCGACCGGCGCGGGCTCGGCATCGCCTTCGCCGGTCTCGAGGCCGCTCGCGTGCTCCTCCTCGTCGAAAGCCGCCGCCGCGTTGACCAGTTCGCTCAGGTTCTCGATGCGATCGGCGCCCTCGCGCTCGTTCTTGTAATGCTCGACCAGCCCGCTGAGCGCCACGACGTGCTCGACCGCTTCGGGGAGCGACAGGCCCGCAGTCTCGCGCCTCATGCGCTCGATCAGCGCGCGGAACGCAGCGATCGACTGTCCGGCGCGACCTTCGAGCGCGTCCGCGGCGCTCCACAGGCTCGTGCCGCGCGAGCGCGCGGCATCCTGCAGCGCCTCGAGCGAGCGGGCACCGATACCACGGGGCGGAAAGTTCACCACCCGCAGGAACGCGTTCTCGTCGTTCGAAGAGGCCACCACGCGGAGATAGGCCAGTGCATGCTTCACCTCGGCGCGCTCGAAAAAGCGCAGGCCGCCGTACACGCGGTAAGGAATGCCGGCGCCGAACAGCGCGTGCTCGAGCACCCGCGACTGCGCGTTCGAGCGATAAAGAATGGCGGTGTCGACGAGCTTTACCGCGGATTCTCGCAAGGCCTCAACCTGGCCGACGATCCAGCGAGCCTCGTCGGCATCGGAATCGCCTTCGAACACGCGCAGGGGCTCGCCTTCGCCCGCCGCGGTCCACAGGTTCTTCCCGAGTCGGTTGCGGTTGTTGGCGATGAGCGCGTTCGCCGCATCGAGAATGTTGCCGTGCGAGCGGTAATTCTGCTCCAGACGCACCACCGTGCCGACCTTGAACTCGCGCTCGAAGTCGGCCATGTTGCCCACGTTCGCGCCGCGGAACGCGTAGATCGACTGGTCGTCGTCGCCCACCGCGAACAGGCAGCCGCCCGCGCCCGTGCCGAACCCGGCGAGCAGCTTCAGCCAGCGGTACTGCAGCCGGTTGGTGTCCTGGAACTCGTCAACCAGAAGGTGGCGAAAGCGGCGCGCATAGTGCTCGCGCAGCAGCTCGTTCCTCGCCAGCAGCTCGTAGCTGCGCAGCAGCAGCTCGGCAAAATCGACCACGCCTTCGCGCTGACACTGCTCGTCGTAGGCGGCGTAGAGCTCGACTTGGCGGCGCGTGAGATCGTCGCGCGCCTCGACGTCGCGCGCCCGCAGTCCCTCTTCCTTGTGGCCGCTGATGAAGTACTGCACCTCGCGCGGCGGAAAGCGATCCTCGTCAACGTTCATCGTCTTGAGCAAACGCTTCACCGCGGCAAGCTGATCGGCCGAATCGAGGATCTGGAAGGCCTGCGGCAGTCCCGCCTCGCGGTGATGGGCACGCAGCATGCGGTTGGCCAGTCCGTGAAAGGTGCCGATCCACATGCCGCGGGGGTTCACCGGCAGCATGGCCGCAAGGCGGGTGAACATTTCACGCGCCGCCTTGTTGGTGAAGGTCACGGCCAGCACACCGCCCGGCGTCACGCGAGCGCTCTTGATCAGCCAGGCAATGCGCGTGGTGAGCACGCGCGTCTTGCCGCTGCCGGCACCGGCGAGGATCAGCGCGTGCTGATCGGGCAGCGTGACGGCGGCGAGCTGTTCTGGATTGAGGTGTTCGAGGTGGAGCGACAAAGCCCGCGAATTATAGCCCGCCACGTAAATCGTTCAGCTGTGCGTGAGGCGCTGCGGGGGTGGTGCGATTCCACATGCAAC
>JBFKUL010000211.1:0-5487 GCA_041635755.1 Burkholderiales bacterium
AGCGCGCGAGCGGCAAGGCCGACCGGCGATGGGTGCGCGGACGCGCCGAGCCGTACGCGTTCCGCTCCGTCGAGCAATTGCGCTATGACTTCGAGCGCGATGTACAGACTCTAGGAGGCGAGCTTGGCGAAGCGCCTTGAGGTGCGCGCGGGCGGCCCGGGCGACGCCCTCGATCGCTTCGAGGCGGCGTGGAACCGCATCCTCGAGGGTGGCAAGCCGATGCCGCTCGCCGTACTGACGCTGCCCGATTTGCCGGCGCTGCTCAGGAATCTGTCCCCGGCGCGCTGGGCGCTGCTCGAGCGGCTGCGCGCCGACGGACCGCTCTCGGTGTATGAGCTCGCGCGGCGCCTCGAGCGCGACTACAAGAACGTGCATACTGACGTGAAGCGGCTTGCCGAGCTCGGTCTGATCGAGCGGCGCGACGAAGCGCTGGTGGCCGTGGCCTGGGATGCGGTACGCGCCGAACTGCGGTTTGCAGACTGACGAGGAGGCGAAGACATGGCGGGCGAGCAGTGCGATGTTCTGTTTCGCAACGCGATCGTGATCGATGGCACCGGCGCCACAAGGCGCCCGGCCGATGTCGCCGTCCGGGGCGAGCGCATCGCGGCGGTGGGGCCGCTCGGAGGCTGGCGCGCTGAGTCCGAGATCGATCTCGGCGGCAAGGTGCTCGCGCCGGGCTTCATCGACGTGCACACGCATGACGACCGGCTGCTGCTCGCCGATCCGGCCATGACGCCCAAGGTGAGCCAGGGCGTGACCACCGTGATCGGCGGCAACTGCGGCGTCAGTCTCGCGCCGCTGATCGCCGAGCGCGTGCCGCCGCCGCTCGACCTGCTCGATGCCGGCGGCTCGTATCGTTACCCGCGCTTCGCCGACTACCTGGAGGAGCTCGAAGGTCGTCGAGCGGCCGTCAACGCCGCGTTGCTCGTCGGGCACAGCACGTTGCGGGTATCGGTCATGGACAAGCTCGATCGCGCGGCGACCGGCGCCGAGATCAAGCGCATGCAGCAAATTGCCGCGGAGAGCCTCGACGCGGGCGCGATCGGCTTGTCGACGGGCCTGTTCTACGCGCCCGCAAACGCCGCACCGACCGAGGAAGTGGTCGCGGTGTGCGAGCCGCTGCGCAGCCGCAAGGCGCTCTACGTGACGCACATGCGCGACGAGGGCGAGCACCTGCTCGACTCGCTCGCGGAGACGTTCCGTATCGGGCGCGAGGCGCACGCTCAGGTGTGCATCTCGCACCACAAGGCGGGAGGTGTCGCGAACCACGGCAAGACGCGCCAGAGTCTGCCGGCGATCGAGGCGGCGATGAAGGAGCAGCGTGTCGCGCTGGACGCCTATCCCTATGTGGCGTCGTCCACCGTGCTGCGCTGGGACATGGCCGAGCGCGCCTCGAAATCCCTGGTCGCCTGGTCAAAGCCGCATCCCGAGTTTGCCGGCAAGCCGCTCGACGAAGTGGCGCGCGCAATGGGCTGCAGCGAGAAGGACGCCGCGGCACGGCTCCAGCCCGCGGGCGCGGTGTATTTCATGATGAGCGAGGAGGACGTGCGCCGCGTGCTGGCTTTTCCGCACACCATGATCGGCTCGGACGGCCTGCCGCATGACGTGCACCCGCATCCGCGCCTCTGGGGAACGTTCCCGCGCGTGCTCGGGCACTATGCACGCGACGTGGGGCTGTTCTCGCTCGAGCAGGCGGTGCACAAGATGACCGGGCTTTCGGCACGCAACTTCGGCCTGCAGGATCGAGGCGTGATCGCACCGGGCGCCTTCGCCGACCTGACGGCGTTCGATCCGGAAACGGTGCGCGACGCGGCGACCTTCGACCATCCCGCAACACCGTCCGAAGGCATTACGCTCGTCATGGTCAATGGGCGCTTCGTGTGGCGCGGGGGCCGCGCCACCGGCGAGCGGCCGGGCCGCGTGCTGCGTCGTGGCGCCAGCTAGCCGGCCGGAGCGGACCCTGAATTCTGGGAGAATCAAGGCCTAATCCCGTTCTTCCTGGTGCCGCCATGCACGCGAAAACCCGCGCCGATGCCTCGCTCGATCTCGAGCATTTCTGGATGCCGTTCACCGACAACCGGCGCTTCAAGCAGGCGCCCAAGCTGGTGGTCTCGGCGAAGGACATGTACTACACCACCGACGACGGGCGCCAGGTGCTCGACGGCCTGTCGACGTTGTGGTGCGTGAACGCCGGGCATTGCAGGCCCAGGATCGTCGACGCAATCCGCAAACAGGCTGGGGAGCTCGATGTCGCGTCGTCCTTCTCGATGGGCCATCCGTTGCCTTTCAAGCTGGCGAAGCGCGTCGCGGCGATTGCCCCTGCCGACCTGAACCACGTCTTCTTCGCCAACTCGGGTTCGGAAGCGGTCGATACCGCGCTCAAAATCGCGCTCGCCTACCACCGCATCCGCGGCGAAGCGACGCGCTTCAAGTTTATCGGCCGCGAGCGCGCCTATCATGGCGTCAACCTCGCGGGGCTGTCGGTTTCAGGCATGCCGGTCAACCGTCGGGCCTTTGCCGCGGCGCTGCTGCCCGGCGTAGATCATTTACGCCACACGCACGACCTGGCGAGCCGCGCGTTCGTTCGGGGTTGCGCCGAATCGGGCGCCGAGCTCGCCGACGAGCTCGAGCAGCGCATCATCCCGCTGCACGGCGCCGAGAACATCGCCGCGGTGATCGTCGAGCCGGTCTCGGGTGCGGGGGGCGTGCTGGTGCCGCCCAAGGGTTACCTCAAGCGCCTGCGCGAGATCTGCACCCGGCACGGCATCCTGCTGATCCTCGACGAGGTCATCACCGGCTGGGGACGCCTGGGCACGCCGTTTGCCGCGCAGCACTTCGACGTCATGCCGGATCTGATTACCTTCGCCAAGGGCATCACCTCGGGCTCGGTGCCGCTTGGTGGCGTGATCGTCAGCGACCGCATTTTCGAGACCTTCATGGCGTCCAAGGACTCGGGCGTCGAGTTCTTTCACGGCTACACCTACTCGGGCCATCCGCTCGCCTGCGCCGCGGCGATGGGCACGCTCGATACCTACGAAGACGAAGGGCTGCTGACCCGCGCCGCCGGCGCGATCGGCAAGGCCTTCGAGGACGGCATCCACGCGATGAAAGGACTGCCGAACGTGATCGACTGCCGCAACCTTGGCCTGATCGGTGCGGTCGAGCTCGCGCCGCGCCCGGGCGCGCCGGGGGCGCGCGCCTTCGAGGTGTTCGAGAAGTGCTGGGCGAAAGGCGTGTTCGTGCGTCCAATCGGCGAGACGGTCGGCATGTGCCCGCCGCTGATCGTCGAGACCCAGCATCTCGACCAGATGTTCGGCACCGTCTCCGAAGTGCTGAAGACGGTTGCCTGAACCGGGGCGAGGCGCCGTCGTGGGAGCCCCTGCGCGCGCGCGCGCCGCGAGCGGCACGCCGAGCATTCGAGACGATCTCTCCGATATCCGGTTGCTGCAGCTCACGGTCGCGGCACTCGTTGCAATCGCGAGCTGGTTCGCGCTGCTGCCCTGGTTGCCGGAGGCCTGGCGCACCCCGGGCAGCGCACCGCTGTACCTCGCCGGCGCGGCCGGAGCGCTGCTGCTTCTGGTACCGGCACTATTCGCGCTCGCCAAGCGCAGCGGCCGGAGCGCCGCGCCGCGCGCCTGGTTCAACGCACACATTGCTTGCTCGCTTGCAGGAACCGTACTGATCGCGGTGCACTCGGCGGGGTATTTGCGGCGCGCACCGGCGCTGCTGCTGCTTGTGATCGTCGCCCTGGCGGCCCTGGGCATTTGGGCTCGAGTGCGCGGAGCACGGCGCATGGCCGGGACCTTCGCTTCGAAGCAGCCGGGCTTCGCCGTTCCCGACGCGGCCAAGCGCGAGCGCCTGCGCACGCTGATCGCCGAGAAACGTCGCCTGCTCGCCGCGCTCGATCCGGCGGCAAATGAGGGCACGTTCTCGGTGACGCTGCCGCATCTTGTTCGCCAGCCGCGCCTCGCGCGCGCCTACCAGCGCCTGGCGCGCGAAGAGTCGCGTCTGCTCGGCACGCGCCGCGCGGTCGGCGCGGCGCAGGCCTGGTGGCGTCCGCTGCACATGGCGCTTGCTTGGCTGTTCGTGATCGGCGTGCTGGTGCACGTGCTGACCGTGACCTTCTTCGCCGGCTATGTCGCTGATGGCGGTCCGGTCACGTGGTGGCATCTTGCGGCCTGGGGAGCAGGGTGGTGAGCGAGCGCCTCGCGCTGATGATCGACCTCGAGCGCTGCACCGGGTGCAAGAGCTGCGAGGTGGCGTGCAAGCAGGAGCACCGCCTCGGGCCGCTCGAGTACCGCAACAAGGTGGTTTGGCTGAGCGACGAAGCGGCGCCGGGCCTCGCGTTTCTCACGCTCACCTGCCAGCACTGCGAGCGCCCGGCGTGCGTGCGTGCCTGTCCGGTGAACCCGAAGGCCATCGAAAAAGACCCGGTGACCGGCGTCGTGAGCGTCGTGGAGGACCGCTGCACCGGCTGCGGCGAATGCGTCATTGCCTGCCCTTACAGCGCGATGGGCTACGACGCCTCGGGACATCACGCAGTCAAGTGCGACCTGTGCTCGGAGCGGCGCGCGCGCGGCGAGACCACTGCTTGCGCGAGCGTTTGCCCGACGCGCGCAATCAGCTTTGGGCGGCGCGACGCGCTCCTCGATCAGGCCGCGGTCGAAGGGCGCACGCCGCGCGATAACGACGCGTTCCTGCTCGGGCCCTCGACGATCACCCTCGAGCGCCTGCCGGCGAAGGAGGCGCCGGGCCCCACGACGCCGACGCGCGTGCCGCGCGGGGCAGGGCAGCGCCCGGTGTTCATGGATGCGCCCGATGCGCAGGCCGTGATGGCGAAGACGCAGCCGGCGTTTCCCTACGGCGTGGCGCGCACCGAGGCCGAGTCCGACCGCGTGGTGCCGGGCGGCTGCAACATCTGCTTCAACTGCTGCTCGACCAAATTCCACTTCCGCGGCGAGTCGCTGGTGCGCATCACCGGCAACGACGACGACCCGCTGCTGGCCGGGCGCGTATGCCCGAAGTCGCAGCTGACGCTGCAGCTCTATCGCAGCGAGCACCGGCTGCTGCATCCGCTCAAGCGCGTCGGCGCGCGCGGCGAGAACCGCTTCGAGCGCGTCACATGGGATCAGGCGCTCGACGAGATCGCGGCACGCCTGGAGAAGGTGCGCGAGGCGTTCGGGCCAGAAGCGCTGGCGCTGTTCATCGGTACGCGCACCGGCATGCTCGACTACCTCGGCTATACGCGGCTGTTTGCGCAGCTCTGGGGCACGCCCAACCACGAGGGCACTGATCCGTTCTGCGCCAGCGCCAAGAACGTTGCTTACGAGACCGTGCAGGGCCGCATCGGCGCGGGCAACAGCTATACGTCCGAAGACATCGGCTCGGCGCAGATGTACCTCTACATCGGCGACAACCAGGCCGAGACGCGGCCGGTGTACTTCGGCATGGTCAATGACTGGCGGCTCAAGAACGGCGCGAAGATGG
>JBFKUL010000212.1:0-5476 GCA_041635755.1 Burkholderiales bacterium
CTCAACCGCGAGGCGCGCGACATTGCGTCCTGCCCGCTTTCCCCCGAGGCGCTCGCCGCGCTGGTCAAGCGCCTCGCCGACGGCACGCTTTCGGGCAAGATGGCCAAGGAAGTATTCGATGCAATGTGGGCGGGCGAGGGCGCGACCGACGCGATCATTGAGCAAAGGGGTCTCAAGCAGCTCAGCGATGCCGGCGCGATCGAAAAGCGGGTCGACGAAGTGCTGGCGGCGAACGCCAAGCTGGTCGACGATTACCGCGCCGGCAAGGACAAGGCCTTCAACGCGCTCGTCGGCCAGGTGATGAAGGCGACCCAGGGCAAGGCGAACCCTTCGCAGGTGAACGAGATCCTGCGGCGCAAGATCTCGCGCTAGGGACTCTTGAACAACTGGCGCGCCCGCGATGCGGCGACGCCTAATGGTTCAGCGGGGTCAGCGCCGCCTTGCGGTCAGGTCCGCGTAGCGCTTCTTCTCGTCGTCGTAGCGCGCGTTGATCGCCTCGATGTCTTTCTGCTTCGCCGCGAGCAACTCGGCCTGCGCGGCGAGGTCGAGTTCGACCTGATGCAGATCTTCGGTCAGCCTTGCGGGCGTCGCGCGCTTGCCGTAGGAGGCGAGCTCCTTGTCGAGCTCCGCCTTGCGCTTCCTGAGCTGCTCGATCCCGGCCTCGATGTCCCTCACGTTGGCGCTCGCCGGGCGCAACGCCCGCCCGCGTGCGTCGTCGATGCTCTCGATGGTGGGGTAGGTGGCGAGCAGCGAGTGGTCGCGTCGCGCCTGCACTCTCGCGGCCTCCGCTTCCTCGCGGCGCTTCTGCTCCTCGGCCGCCTTGGCGGCGCGCTGCTCCGGGGTGAGCGGAGGATCGATGCGACGCAGGACGATGCCCTGGGGGTTGAGCTGCTCGACCACCAGGCCGACGCACGCCGCGGGGATCACCTCGCCGTAGATCGTGCGTCCATCCTTGGTCACGCAGCGATAGAACTGCGCCTCGGCGGCAAACGGCGCCAGCGCGAGCGCCATGCACAAGGCGAGCGCAGGTCCGCACCGGAGGCGTTCGGCGCTCATTTGCGCGTCCGCATCTCCGCGTAGGCCTTCTTGTCGTCATCGAATCTGGCGTTGATCGCGTCCGCGTCCTTCTGCACCTCGGCGAGGCGGGCTTGCTCGATCGCGAGGTTCTCGCGGTTCACCCGCATGTCCTCGAGCAGCTTTTCGGGGGGCTTGTTGCGGCCCTGATAGAACTCCATCTCCTTGGCCAGATCGGCCTGGCGGCGCTTGCGCGACTCGATCATGCCCTCGATCTCCTTCACCTTCCTTGCGTGCGCGGCGAGCTCGCGCGCACGCGCTTCGTCGATGGCCTGCTCGCTGGCATAGGTCGCGAGCAATGCGCGATCGCGGCGCGCCCTCTCGCGGGCCGCGGCCTCGTCGTCGATCCGCTTGCGCTCGGCGGCTTCCTTCGCCTCGAGCTCTTCCTTGGTCGGCGGCGGCGGGATGCGATTCACCACGGTGCCGCTCGCGCTCAGCTGCTCGACTTCGACACCGAGGCATGCGCGAGGGATCGTCTGGCCGTAGTGCTTCTTGCCTGCCTTGTCGATACAACGGTAGGACTGCGCTTGCGCCTCGAGCGGCGCGAGCGCGACCCATAGGACCGCTATGCCGGTGATCGATACGAACCATGCACTCATCGGGTTCCCCGGTATCTCCTTCTCGGTCGCAATTCTAACGCGCTCCGCGAGCCGCCGTTGACCGCGGATCGGGTAGAATCCGCGCACTCGCGCGCTACTGCAAGAATTCATGAACTTCGTCGACAAGGACGTCGTCTCCGAGACCACCGCGAAGATGCTGCTCGAGGTGAAGGCGGTGCTCTTTTCGGAAGACAAGCCTTTCGTGTTCACCTCGGGCTGGGCGAGCCCGGTATACATCGACTGCAGAAAGCTCATTTTCTATCCGCGCATCCGCACGCAGCTGGTGGACTTCGCCGCCGCGACGCTTGCGCGCGATGCCGGCTTCGAGCAGTTCGATGTCGTCGCGGGCGGCGAGACGGCGGGCATTCCCTACGCGGCGTGGATCGCGGATCGTCTCGCGCTGCCGATGCAGTACGTGCGCAAGAAACCCAAGGGATTCGGGCGTAACGCCCAGATCGAGGGCGACATCCGAGAGGGTGCGCGCACGCTGTTGGTCGAGGATCTCACGACCGACGGGCGCTCGAAGATCAACTTCTGCAAGGCGCTGCGCGACGCCGGCGCGGTGGTCGAGCACGTGTTCGTGAATTTCTACTACGACATCTTTCCCGAGTCGAAGAAAATCATGAGCGAGCTCGGGGTAAAGCTGCACCATCTCGCCACCTGGTGGGACGTGCTCAAGGTGGTCAAGCAGGGCGGCTATCTCGCTCCGACGCAGATCGCCGAGGTCGAAAAGTTCCTCCACGCGCCCGCCGAATGGTCGGCCGCGCACGGCGGCGCCTCGAGCTTTCCTTCGGGCTGATCCCGCGCGCGTGCGGGTCGTCACGCTTAACGTCAACGGCATCCGCTCGGCGGCCCGCCGGGGCCTGTTCGCCTGGCTCGCGCGCCAGAGCGCTGACGTCGTCTGCCTGCAGGAAACGCGCGTGCAGGAATCCGACCTCGAGCGCGGGATGCGCGCGCCCGCGGGTCTGATCGGGACGTTCTCGCACGCGCAGAAGAAAGGCTATGCCGGCGTCGCGCTCTACAGCCGTGTGCAGCCCGAGGCGGTGACGGAGGGCTTCGGACGGCGCGAATTCGACGCCGAAGGGCGCACGCTCGAGGCGCGCTTCGCTGGCCTCTCGATCGTCTCGCTCTACCTGCCTTCGGGCTCGGCGGGGCCGCACCGCCAGGCCTCGAAGTTCCGCTTTCTCGAGGCGTTCCTGCCGCATCTGAAGAAGCTGCGGCGCACCGGACGCGAGGTGATTCTCTGCGGCGACATCAACATCGCGCACAAAGAGATCGATCTGAAGAACTGGCGTGCGAACCGGAAGAACTCGGGATTCCTGCCCGAAGAGCGCGCCTGGCTGACGAAAGTCTTTGATGAGCTGGGCTACGTCGATGTGTTCAGGCGGCTGAACCCAAAGCCCGAGCAGTACACCTGGTGGTCGAACCGCGGCCAGTCCTGGGCGAACAACGTCGGTTGGCGCCTCGACTACCAGATCGCCACGCCGGGCGTGGCGAAAACCGCGGTGCGCGAGTCGATTTACAAGCGCAAGCGCTTCTCGGACCACGCGCCGCTGACCATCGACTACGACTGGACGCTCTAGAGCATGGCGGCTGCCTCCTACGCCGAGGTGTTCCGCAGCCGCAAGATCTTCATTCTGTTGCTGCTCGGCTTCGCCTCGGGCCTGCCGCTCGCGCTTACGGCCGGCACGCTGCAGGCCTGGCTTACCGTCGAGAGCGTGGACATCAGGACGATCGGCCTGTTCGCGCTGGTCGGGCAGCCCTACACCTACAAGTTCCTGTGGGCGCCGCTCATGGACCGATATACCGTACCGCTGCTCGGGCGGCGCCGCGGCTGGCTGGTGCTGACGCAGCTCGCGCTGCTCGCTGCCATTGCCTGGATGGGGACGATCTCGCCGAAAGACGCGCCGCTGCTGCTTGCTGGACTGGCGCTCACGGTGGCCTTTCTTTCGGCCTCGCAGGACATCGTGTTCGATGCCTTTCGCACCGACATCCTCGGGCCGGAGGAGCGAGGCGCGGGCGCGGCGGTCTCGGTGCTCGGCTACCGCATCGCGATGCTGGTCTCGGGCGGGCTCGCGCTGATCGTCGCCGACAGCGTTCTCGGCTGGACCGGCACCTACTGGCTGATGGCCGTGCTGATGCTGGTCGGCGTCGCCGCCACCTGGCGCGCGCGCGAGCCCGAGGCGCCACCCAAGGCGCCGGCGACGCTGGCCGCCGCGGTGCGCGAGCCGCTCACCGAGTTCTTCTCGCGCAACGGCGCTTGGCTGTTGCTTGTGCTGATCGTGCTCTACAAGCTGGGCGATGCCTTCGCCGGAAGTCTCTCGACCACGTTCCTGCTGCGCGGGCTGGACTTCTCGCTCACCGAGGTCGGAGTGTTCAACAAGTGGCTCGGCGTGGGCGCGACCATCATCGGCGCGCTGGCGGGCGGCGCGCTGATGGCGAAGCTGCGCCTGTACCGGGCGCTGCTGCTTTTCGGCCTTCTGCAGGCGGTCACCAACCTCGGCTTCATGCTGCTTGCGGTCGTGGGCAAAAGCTACGTGCTGGCGGTGGCGGTGATCGCGGCGGAGAATCTGTGCGGCGGCATGGGCACCGCGGCGTTCGTCGCGCTGCTGATGTCGATGTGCGATCGGCGCTTCTCGGCGACGCAGTACGCGCTGCTTTCGGCGCTCGCCTCGCTCGGGCGCGTCTACGTCGGCCCCGCAGCCGGCGTGATGGTGGCGAGCCTTGGCTGGACGACGTTTTTTCTTTTTACGTTCGTGATCGCGCTGCCCGGTGTCGCGATGCTGTGGTGGCAGCGCGCGCGGGTGGAACGTCTGGACGGCCCGCCCAAAGAGTAGCGTCGGTCCTCACAACGGATTGTATTCCGATCGCAATACACTCGGCGCCAGGACGCGCTGCGAAGACGAGGGCGCCCGGTCCCGGGCGAGCAATCGCGTCCGAAACCGTGTGCCGCGCTAGCGCCCCTCGCAGCGGTAGACCGCAAGGCTGCCGAGGAGGTTCGGCAGCAGACTGACCGGCCGGCCCTCGTGCAGCACCGCGCGCTCGCGGATCTTCACGCCGAGCTTGCGGCACAGGTCCTCGAAGTCGGTCACGGTGCACAAGTGCACGTTCGGCGTGTTGTACCAGTCGTGCGGCAGCGTCTTGGAGACCGGCATGCGGCCGAGCATCACCTGCAGGCGGGCGCTCCAGTGGCCGAAGTTCGGAAACGAGACGATGGCCTGGCGTCCGACGCGCAGCATTTCGCGCATCAGCTGCTCGATGCGATGAATTGTCTGCAGCGTTTCGGACAGGATTACGCAGTCGAACGAATGGTCGCGAAAGGTGGCAAGGCCCGATTCCAGGTCGAGTTGCAGCACGCTGACGTCGTTGCGGATGCAGGCGATCACCTCGGCGTCGTCGATCTCGACGCCGTAGCCGGCGGCCTTGCGCGCTTCCCACAGGTACTTGAGCAGCGCGCCGTCGCCGCAGCCGAGATCGAGCACGCTTGCGCCGGGCGCGACCCAGCGCGCGATCGCGGCGAGATCGGGGCGCGCGGCAAACAGGGCGTGCTCGGCTTCGGTCACAGGTCGATGTTCTCGAAGTAGGCGCGCAGCGCCGCGAAGTAGCGCGGGTCCTCCAGCAGGAACGCGTCGTGTCCGCCCGGCGCGTCAAGCTCCAGATACGAGACGATGCGCCGGTTGTCGAGCAGCGCACGCACCATCTCGCGCGAGCGCGTCGGCGCGAAGCGCCAGTCCGACTTGAAGGACACCACGAGGAATGCCGCCCTGGCGCGCTCGAGCGCCTTCGTCAGGTCGCCGCCGTAA
>JBFKUL010000213.1:0-5449 GCA_041635755.1 Burkholderiales bacterium
CGACCTCGGTCTGCGCCGCGCGCGCATCGCCCGAGCGCGCCGCGCCCACGCCGCGCGCGAAAGCGTTGATCGCTTCTGCCTGCGGATACTTCTTCCAGGCAATGGTTTCATCGCCCGGCACGAGTGACAGCGCCGCCGCCTCGCTCCAGCGGCTGCGCTCGAGCGCGAGCCGCGCCGGCATCGCGGCGTAGGCATAGCCACCGGCGATGTGGTCGGGCTTCTTCGCCACGCCCAGCGCGTGCCGGATCACCTCCTGCGCCGCGCGGTCCTGCGCAAGCTGCAGGTGCGCGTACACGAGGTAGTCGTACGCATGCGGGCTGTTGAGCGAGCGATCGGCGTCGATCTTCGCCGATGCGCGGTTTGACTGGACCGATTCGCGCCACATGCCGACGCGGGTGAAGATGTGCGAGGGCATATGCTGCGCGTGAGTCGCATCGGGCGCGATCTTCGAGTAGCGCTGCGCGGCGTCGATGCCGTGCTTGGCGATCGGCGGATAGTCGTAGCTGTGAATCAGATAGTGCGCGGCGCCCGGGTGCTCCGGCTGCGCCTTGAAGATCGGCTCGAGAATCTTGGCCGCGCGCAACTGGTTGGTGTACTTCTTGTCCGCCGGATCGAAATTCGCCGAGAGCACCAGCGCATGCAGTACCGCCGCTTCCGTGTCGGCCGGGTGACGCCGGGCGACTTCCTCGAGCGCCTCCTCAAAGGCCTTCGCGCGCGTGCGGTGATTGAGCTTGTCGTGGTCCTTGAAGAACGCGGCCAGCGCATCGACGTAGGCACGCTCGCGCTCGGACTTGAGGCCGGTGCGGCGCGCGGCCTCGATCATCGCCGCGCCCTCGTCGAGCTTGGCGGCGCTCAGGCTGCCGGGCCACAGGAACGGGTTGTCGAGCAGCGCGAGCGCACGCAGCCATTCCACCATTCCGCAACGGGGATCGGCGCGCAGCGCGCGCTCGAGCGGCGCCTTGTACTGCTCCCAGGCGAACGAATGGTAGTAGGCCATCGCGACATCGAAGTCCTTCTGCGCTTCGGTGTTG
This sequence comes from Burkholderiales bacterium, assembly GCA_041635755.1. GTDB lineage: Bacteria > Pseudomonadota > Gammaproteobacteria > Burkholderiales > SG8-39 > JBFKUL01. The sequence goes on from JBFKUL010000213.1 coordinate 1,032, forward strand.
CATTCGACCTTGAAGTGAACCTTGCCGAGCCGCTCCGGCGCATTGGCGTCATGCGCGAAGCCGCTCGCGGCGACGCCAAGTCCAGCAAACACTGCAGTGATTGCGGAAACTACGGAAGGAAGAGAGGACCAAGCCATGACGACCTCCTTTCTGTAACGATGGCCGTACGCGCGGATTCTAGGCTTGCGTGCCTGAGCGATTCAATAGGGTGCGGCGAACGTGCACGCCGCAACGTCGGCGCGAGCGCGCCGAACACCTCATTTCCGACTTGAGTCTATGGTCTTGTCGCGCCGGGCACGAGCGGCACGAAGCGCACCGGAATGATGTTTTGCTCGTCGACGCCGCCATCGGCGCGCTTGGTGATCACCTTGAGGAACTGGATGTCGCGGTCGCCGCCCACGGGAATGACCATGCGGCCACCCGGCTTGAGCTGCGCCACCAGCGCGGCCGGCACGTACGGCGCCGCTGCCGTGACCACGATGCCATCGAAGGGCGCCTTCTCCGGCCAGCCCTTGTAACCGTCGCCCACGCGCACCTCGACATTGGCGTAGCCAAGCTGAGCCAGGCGCTCGGCGGCCTCGCGCCCGAGCGGCTCGATCAGCTCGATCGAGTAAACCCGCTGCACGATCTCGGCAAGCACCGCCGCCTGGTAGCCCGAACCGGTGCCCACTTCGAGCACCACGTGCTCGCGCCGGGGGGCGATCAGGTCAGTCGAGAGCGCGACGATGTAGGGCTGCGAGATGGTCTGCCCGCTGCCGATCGGCAGCGGGTGATTGCGATAGGCGAAGGGCGCCTGCAAGGCGGATACAAAGCGATGACGCTCGACCTTGCCCATCGCCGCCCGCACCGCACTCGACATGGCCGCAAGGCCGGTCTCGCCGCGCGTGTCCGCGTAGGTGGCGTCGATCTCCGCGAGGAGGCGCTGGCGTGCCGCCGCGTAATCCTGTGCGCTCGTCTCACCCATCAGCAGTGCGGCGCTCGCCGCCGCGACGCGCATGGTGGCGCCGGCCAGCGTGCGCCGCGTGAGACCCATGCGTGCTCAGCGCTTCGCCTTGTCCCTTTCGATCAGGGCGTAGGCGGAGTGATTGTGGATCGACTCGAAGTTCTCGCTCTCGACCACATACGCCTCGACGCGCTCCTCGAGGTTGAGCACCGCCGCGACGTCGCGCACCATGTCCTCGACGAACTTCGGATTGTCATAGGCACGCTCGGTCACGTATTTCTCGTCCGGGCGCTTGAGCAGTCCGTAGAGCTCGCTCGAGGCCTGCTTCTCGACGATATCGACGACCTCCTCGATCCAGACGAAGTCGTTCAGGCGCGCGCTCACCGTGACGTGCGAGCGCTGGTTGTGCGCGCCGCGCTCGGAGATGCCCTTGGAGCACGGACACAGGCTCGTGACAGGCACCAGCACCTTCAGGGTGAAGCTCTGGCGGCCTCCACTGATCTCGCCGATGAAGGTGACCTCGTAGTCCATCAGGCTCTTCACCCCCGAGACCGGCGCCGCCTTGTCGATAAAGTAGGGAAACACCATCTCGATGTGCCCTTCCTCGGCTTCCAGGCGCTCGACCATTTCCTTGAGCATCACCTGAAACGACTCGACCGTGATCTCGCGCTCGTGCGCATTCAGGATCTCGACGAAGCGCGACATGTGGGTGCCCTTGAAGTGATGCGGCAGCCCCACGTACATGTTGAAGGTCGCGACCGTGTGCTGCACGCCGCCGGAGCGCTCCTGGATGCGCATCGGATGGCGGATCGCCTTCACCCCGACCTTGTCGATGGCGAGCTTGCGGGTGTCGGCGAAGGCCTGGACGTCGGGAATGTTGTACAGATCGCGGGACTTCATGCTGGTGACCTCGATTGCGGATTGGTCGTCCGAAACGGGCGAATTATAACATCCGACTAATTTACTCGGGCATTACAGCCCGCACCGATTTCACTATGCCATGGCTGTCCAGACCGACCGAGGCCAGCAGCTTGGCAGGGTCGCCGTGGTCAACAAATCGGTCAGGCAGTCCGAGCAACAGCACCCTGCGCTCGATACCCAACCCCGCCAGCGCCTCGCACACCGCGCCGCCCGCCCCGCCCATCGCGGCGTGCTCCTCGACCGTGACCAGCAGCTCGTGGGTGCTCGCAAGGCGCTTCAAGAGCTCGAGATCGAGCGGCTTGACGAAGCGCATGTTGGCCACGGTGGCCTCGAGCTGCTCGGCGGCGGCAAGCGCGGGGTGCAGCATCGCGCCGAAGGCAAGGAAGGCGATGCGCTTGCCTTCACGCCGCAGTTCGCCCTGCCCCACCGGCAGAGCGCGCATCGCCTTCTCGGTCGCCATGCCCGGCCCGCTGCCGCGCGGGTAGCGCACCGCAGCCGGTCCGTTGAGGGTGAACGCGGTGTAGAGCATGTTGCGGCATTCGACCTCGTCCGACGGCGCCATCACCGTAAGGTTTGGCACGCAGCGCAGGTACGCGTAATCGAAGGCGCCGTTGTGCGTCTGCCCGTCACCGCCCACCAGGCCGCCGCGATCGAGCGCGAACAGCACCGGCAGGTTCTGGATCGCAACATCGTGGATCAGCTGGTCGTAGCCGCGCTGGAGAAAAGTCGAGTAGATCGCGACCACCGGCTTCATGCCCTCGCAGGCCAATCCCGCCGCGAAGGTCACCGAGTGCTGCTCGGCGATGCCGACATCGAAGTAGCGCTCGGAAAACTTCTCGGAGTACTTGACCATGCCCGAGCCTTCGCGCATCGCCGGCGTGATGGCGATGAGCCGCGGGTCCGCCTCGGCCATGTCGCACAGCCACTCGCCGAACACCTGGCTGTAGGTCGGATGTCCGACCGCGGCCTTCTTCAGGCCCTCGTTCGGATCGAACTTGCCCGGCCCGTGGTAGGCGATCGGGTCGTCCTCGGCGAGCTTGTAGCCCTGCCCCTTGCGCGTGACGACGTGCAGGAACTGCGGCCCCTTGAGCTTCCTGATGTTGGTGAGCGTCGGGATCAGTGCGTCCAGGTCGTGCCCGTCGATCGGGCCGATGTAGTTGAAGCCGAACTCCTCGAACAGGGTCGAGGGCGTGACCATGCCCTTGACGTGCTCCTCGGCGCGGCGCGCGAGCTCCCACACGCCCGGCACGCGCTTGAGCAGGTGCTCGCTGGCGCGGCGCGCGGTGCTGTAGAGACGCCCCGAGAGCAGCCGCGCGAGGTAATTGGTGAGCGCACCCACCGGCGGCGAGATCGACATCTCGTTGTCGTTCAGGATCACCAGCAGGTCGAGGTCCATGGCGCCGGCGTTGTTCATCGCCTCGAAGGCCATGCCGGCCGACATCGCACCGTCGCCAATCACCGCAATCGCGTGACGCTTTTCGCCCTTCGCCCTGGCGGCGGCGGCCATGCCGAGCGCCGCCGAGATCGAGGTCGACGAGTGCGCGGTGCCGAAGGTGTCGTAGATCGATTCGCTGCGCCGCGGAAAGCCCGAGATGCCGTCCAGCTGGCGCAGCGTCTTCATCGCCTCGCGCCGCCCGGTAAGGATCTTGTGCGGATAGGTCTGATGCCCGACATCCCAGACGATGCGGTCCTCGGGCGTATCGAACACGTAATGCAGCGCGATCGTCAGCTCGATCGTGCCGAGATTCGAGGACAGGTGCCCGCCGGTCCTCGACACCGAATCGAGCACGAAGGCGCGCAGCTCATCAGCGAGCGGCTTCAACTGCTTGCGCTCGAGCTTGCGCAGCTCGGACGGATCGTCGATGGTCTTGAGCAGCTCGTACATGGCCGGATTGTAGCCTTCGCCTTCGGTGCCTTTCGCCGGCACGTCGCCGCCGAGATGACTTGTTCCCTGCAGTACACCCATGACTAGAATTTCCTCAATACGATGAAATCGGCGGCCTCTTTCAAGCGGCGCGCCCGCGGGCCAAAACCTCCGAGCGCCGCGTGCGCCTCGGCGCGCAGCTCCTCTGCCAGTGCGCGCGCGCGCGGCGCGCCAAGTGCCGAGACGTAGGTCGGCTTGCCCTGCCTGGCATCCTTGCCCGCGGTCTTGCCGAGCGTGGCGGTGCTCGCATCGGCGTCGAGCACGTCGTCCACCACCTGAAACGCCAGCCCGATGCACTTCGCGTAGCGATCCAGGTGCTCGCGTTCGCTTCGCTCGAGCGGCGCGCCGCACGACGCGCCCAGCACGACCGCGGCGCGGATCAGCGCTCCGGTCTTGCGGATATGCATCGCCTCGAGCTCGGGCAACGCCAGCACTTTGCCGGTGGCTTCGAGATCGATCGCCTGGCCGCCCGCCATACCGCGCGAGCCTGCGGCGATCGCCAGCGTTTTCACCATCTCGAGCTGCGTTGCATCGCTCTCGGCCAGGTGGTACTCGGCGAGCAGCTGGAACGCGAGCGCCTGCAGCGCATCGCCCACCAGCAGCGCGGTGGCCTGGTCGAATTCTACGTGC
>JBFKUL010000214.1:0-5424 GCA_041635755.1 Burkholderiales bacterium
CAGTGGGCGGGCATGACGATCGTACGGGTGAGGTCGATCCACTGGTCCATCGCAGCTCCTTGGCGTTGCGTCCTGCCGCCCGCGACATGGCGCGGCAAAGTGCGATCTTCGCGCACCCCGGGGGCTTTGGGGAGCGCCCCGGCGCGCCCGTTTCACTCCCCGCGCTGACTCAGCCGCTCCAGATTCCTGCCGTTGTCGAACAGCACGCGCGCTGGCGCATCGCGCGTCACGCAGGGCGCGCCGCCGAGCTGCGCCTCCATGTTGTTCCGCGTGCTCTCCGAGAGCACCCAGCCGAGCGGCACGCGGCTCCTCTCGCGGCACAGGCCGAAGTGAAAGAAGTTGTCGCCGCCCACGTGCAGCTGCAGCGTCTCGCGCGCGTAGGTGCCGCGCGCCTCGCGTGTGCGAAGCATCGTCCTGAGCGGCGAAAGCAGCTCGGACATCCAGCGCCCCGGGCCGATCTTGCGGTGACCCGCGGCGTGCTCGAGCGTCTCGGGCGGATTGCGCGAATCCACCGGCTCGTTGCTGATGTGGATGACGAGCACATCGACCTCTTCCCAGCGCGGGTCTTCGGTCGGGTCGCCGGCCATGGCGTTGATCGTCTTCGCGATCTCGAGCGAGGTCGTCGCAGCCGAGTTCTCGAAGTAGCCGCCGTCCACCACGCGGCCGTGGGTCGTGCCGTCCCTCTTCAGCGTGCCCGCCGGGCTCAGGTACGTGAAACGCGCGCTCAGGTGCGCCGCGGTGGACAGGCGCAGGCTGCGCGGTGCGAAGAAGGCCTGCGCATCCTCGGTGTCGACGAAGTCCACCGAGCCGTCCGCGGACTCGATCCTGGCATGGCTCGCGATGATGCGCTTGCCGGTCTCAACCCAGGTCGCGTTCAGGTAGAGGAGCGGCGCCCAGACCGCGCCCTCGCGCAGGTGGTCCATCGATTCGGCGAGCCGGTTGCGTCCCGGGACGTGCACGCCCCAGGCACGCTCCCAGGCCTCTTCGAGCGCCAGCGCGCGATCGAAGTGCGGCACCGGGAAGGGCAGCAGCCGCTGAAGCAGGTCCGGGTAGAGCATCGCTGCCACCGCCGGCGCGAGGAAATCCTCGCCGAGGACATCGCGCGCCGTCCTCTTCACATCGAGCGCGCGTCCCGCGCGCTGCTCGGCGAGGGTCGCCGCGAACACGCTCGCGCCGAGGCTCCCGCCCGAAACTCCGGAGAGCGAGAAGAGCCGCTGGCCGAACTGCGGCACCTTGTCCTGGATCTCGGCAAGCACCCTCGCCGTCCACCACGCGGCGCGGATGCCGCCGCCTTCGGCGTTCACTAGGTAGAGGGCATAGCGCTCGGTCTCCGCCGGCTGGTGCGCGAGCCATTCGCGCAACGCCGTGCGCAGATCCGGGCGGTCGGCGGGCTGCGACTCGTCGAGCGTGCGCACGGCGTGGTTGTCGTTCAGCGCGCTGAACAGCACCGCGAGCACGAACAACCCGATGAACATCGGCACGCGCAGCCGCATGCCGATGAAATCGAGCGTGCTGCCGGCGGCGATCCAGCCCGTGGCCGCAAAAAGAAGAATCGCGGCCGTGCCGAATGCAGGTGCCGCCGTCTGCACCGCGAAGACGAACAGCAGGAGCAGCAGCACCTCGGCGAGGATCGCCCCCGCGAGCATGATGAGCGTGCCTTTGCCCAGACTGTTCAGGTCGGCGGTGCCGTACTGCTCCTCGCGCGTGGCATTCACCCGAATCAGATTCACCGCGCCTTGCGCCGCCTGCGGCGTGACGGCGCTCAGGCCGCCGTACACCATCCGCAGCAGCGGCCGGCGCACGATCACCGCGACGAAGAACGCGGCTGCCCCCGCAAGGCACCAGAGCGCGTGATCGAGCAGGCGCTCGCGCACCTCGGCCTGCGCGGGCAGTTCCTCCGAGTAGCCCTGCGCGGCGACGAACAGCGCTGCCGAGACGCCGAGCGCCGCGAGCGTGCCGAGCACGCGCGGCATCCAGGTGCGATAGAAAAGGAGATCCGGATCGTTCCCGGGCACGCCGCGAAAGGCGAGCCGCAGCATCACGCGCGCCCAGTACCACGCGTACACCGACCACGCGAGCACTCCGGCGTAGAAGAAGATCCGCTGCCATTCGTCCTTCGCGCCCTCCTGACGCTCGGCGAGCGCGCGAACCACGTCCACGCCCTGCTCGGAGACGATGAGAAAAACGAGCACCGCGAGCACCATCAGCACCGCGAGGCGCGCCGGCTTGGTGGCGAGCAATCGCTTCAGCAGCCACTGCCAGAGGTTGTACAGCCATTTCAACATGCGAAAGTCTCCTCCGAGCGCAATTCTGAACTCACAGCGCGCCGGATGCACTAGCGGCGGTCACATTCGCCGCGCGCACCGCTCGACGATGTCGTTGTTATCCGACAGTTTCGACGCGATCGTCGACTTCACTCGCGCAGGCAAAGCGGTGTCTAATGAACCGGACTCCCCAGGAGCGCAGGATGAGCGAAGGGACCACGCCGCTTCCCGCAATGCGGCGCATGAGCGTGATCGCGCAGGACCCGAGCATCCGGCGCTCCGACGGACGCATCCTGATGGCGACGATCGACGTGCCCGCCGAAGACCTGATGCCGGGGCCGATCGGCTATCGCGTGCAGGTCGTCGATTACGACGCGAGCACCGGGCGCTACCGCGGCGCGCACGCACTGCCCGAATCGTTCGCGCAGGAGCCGCGCGCGTGGACCGACGGTCAGCCGCAGATCGTCGGTGACTTCCGCTTCCATGCCCAGAACGCCTATGCGCTGGTGATGAGCACGCTCGCGCGCTTCGAGTTCGCGCTCGGGCGCCGCGTCGGCTGGTCGTTCAAGGTGCACCAGCTGAAGGTGGCGCCGAACGGCTTCACCGATGCCAATGCCTTCTACAGCCGCAACGACGAGGGACTGGTGTTCGGCTATTTTCCCGGGCGCGGCAACAAGACCGTGTACACCTGCCTGTCGCACGACATCGTGGTGCACGAGGCGACGCACGCGCTGATCGACGCGCTGCGCGAGCGCTACCTCGATCCGTCCGACCCCGACCAGGCCGGCTTCCACGAGGGCTTTGCCGACGTCATCGCGCTGCTTTCGGTGTTTTCGCAGGTCGAGCTGGTCATCGAGCTGCTGCGTCACGCATCGCGCAGCGGCGACACCCTGGCCGATCGCGACATCGAGCCCGAAGCGCTGCGAAAGACGACGCTGTTCGGTCTCGCCGAGCAGATGGGCGACGAGATGAACGCGGTGCGCGGCGACGCGCTGCGCCGAAGCGCGGAGCTCGAGCCCGGCCTCGACTGGCTGGACGATCCCGAGTTCAAGGAGCCGCACCGCCGCGGCGAGATCCTGGTCGCCGCGGTGATGAACGGCTTTCTCGAGGCATGGACCGGGCGGCTCGAGAAGGCAAAAGCGCCGGGACAGGCGCACCACATGGTCTTTCGCGTCGCGGAGGAAGGCGCCGACATCGCCGCGGCGCTCGTCACCATGTGGATCCGCGCGCTCGACTACATGCCGCCGATCCACCTCCAGTTCGGCGACGCGCTCTCGGCCGCGATCACCGCCGACATCGAGGTGCGCCCGGACGATCGCCGCTACGAGTTGCGCCGCCACATGCTCCAGTCCTTCGCCGCCTACGGCATCGCGCCGGCCTCGACGCGCGAGGATGCACCCGGCGCCTGGCGTCACGAGCCCGGCAGGATGAGCTACGACCGCGTGCGCTTCGAGTCGATGCGCACCGACAAGGACGAGGTGTTCCGCTTCCTGTGGGACAACCGCAGGAAGCTCTCGCTGCGCGAGGGCGCGTACACCGAGGTGCTCTCGGTGCGGCCCTGCACGCGCGTCAACGTCGACGGCTTCACGCTGCACGAGACGGTGGCCGAGTACTACCAGGTCGCGCGCCTCACCCCCGAGGAGCTGCGGACGAAAGGCATCGAGCTGCCCGAGGAGTACGTCGCCGAGCTGCAGCGCGAGCGCGACGAGAAGCTCGCGCGCCGCGAGCACTCGCTCGGCACCGCGGGCGAGGCGGTCGAGGTGCAGGACGAGCCCGACGTCGACGCGGTGACGCCGGTCTACGGCGGCGGCGTGCTGATCTTCGACGAGTACGGCAAGCTCAAGTACCACGTGCACAACGACGTCTTCGGCAGCCGCCAGACGAAGCGCCTGCGCTACCTGTGGAGCGCCGGGTTCCTGCGCGCGGGCGCGGAGGGCGCGCGCTTTTCTCCGGAGCGCCTGTCGGCGATCCATCGGCAGCGCGCGATCGGCGCACGCCGCTTTCCCACCGAGGGGTGGTAGCCATGGCTGCGAAACCCACGGCCGTCGAGATCCGCGCCTACCAGGTGGGCTTCGGCGACTGCTTCCTGGTGTCGTTCGTTTATCCCAAGGGCAAGCGGCGCCACATCCTGATCGACTTCGGCACCACGGCACTGCCGCGCCGCGGCAACAAGCCGGTGAAACCCTCCGAGCACCTGCCGCGCATCGCCCGGCACATCAAGGCGGTATGCGAGGATCGGCTCACCGCGATCGTCGCCACGCACCGCCATGCCGATCACATCAGCGGCTATGCCACCGACGGCAGGAGCGGCGGCGCGGGCAAGATCATCGCCGGGTGCAGGCCGAAGCTCGTGCTGCAGCCCTGGACCGAGGACCCCAAGGCCGCGCGCGATGCGCGCCGCGCCACCGCCGGCAGCAAGCGCTCGCCGAAGAAATTCGTCGCCAGCCTCGAGGCCATGCACCGACTCGCGCAGCACGCCTGGAACGTGGCGCTGCGCCCGCCGCCGAGCATGAGCGTCGCGGCCGCGAAGCAGCTGCGCTTTCTCGGCATGGACAACATCAAGAACCGCTCGGCGGTGCAGAACCTGATCGCGATGGGCAAGCGCCGCGGCGCGCGCGCGGTCTGGGCGCGACATGGCTCGGCCTCCGGGCTCGAGCGCCTGCTGCCCGGAGTGAAGGTGCACGTGCTCGGCCCGCCGGATCTCACGCAGACCGAGAAGATCCGCAAGATGCGCTCGAGCGACCCGGACGAATTCTGGCAACTGCTCGGCAGCGCGCCGGCGCTGCGCGGCATGCGCATCGCGCCCGTCGCGAACCGCGCCCGCGGCGGCAAGAAAGTCCCCGCCGAAGCGCGCTGGTTCCGCGACCGCATCGCGGAGCTCTCGGCAGAGCAGCTGCTCGAGATCGTGCGCGTGCTCGACGACCAGATGAACAACACCAGTCTCATCCTCTTGTTCGAGGTGGGCAAGAAGAAGCTGCTTTTCCCGGGCGACGCGCAGCTCGAGAACTGGAGCTGGGCGCTGCAGGACGCGCCCGATCACCAGAAGACACGCAAGCTCCTCGCCGCGGTGGATTTCTACAAGGTCGGCCACCACGGCAGCCGCAACGCGACGCCGAAGACGCTCCTGTGGGAGAACTTCGACAAGCGCAACCGCTCGAGA